>NZ_FRAH01000072.1 GCF_900142265.1 Anaerotignum lactatifermentans DSM 14214
ATGCTCAAACAAAAAGGAATCCGGCAAAGTATGAGCCGAAAGGGTAACTGTCTGGACAATGCTGTCATGGAAAATTTCTTTGGATTGCTCAAGAGCGAACTTCTCTATCTTCAACAGTTTCAATCTATGGAACATTTCAAGCAGGAACTGGTGGAATATTTAGATTATTATAATAACCATCGAATCAAAGCAAAGTTAAAGGGCTTGCCACCTGCAATTTACAGACAACAAGCCCTTCTGGCTTCTTAAACAATTTTAATTTGAAAATATTGTCTAACTTTTTGGGTTCAGTTCACTATTTTTTATTTAGATAGGATAATTTTTATTTTTCCGCAGCGATGGTAACGGTAGTGTCATCTTCTGTAACGTCATAGCCTACCAGCCATTCAAAGGCTTCCGCAGGCACATACATAGCGCCATCATCGGCGATATAAGGCGCAACGCCCAATGTGCCGGGAGAAGTCATGCCAACGGCACCGGGAATGGTTGATGTGGAAACATACAGGTCTTTGCCTTCTGCCAGATCCATGGCGCGTGTGTCGCTTTCCAGTGTAGCTGTGCGGCTGTCACGGTCCCATGTAAGGGTTAAGCCCAAAGCGTCAGCTGTTTCCCGCAGAGGTACGCAGGTTACATCGTCTTTTGTGGTCATTTCGGATTTGCTGTAGGAAATTTTCACAGGAGATGCTGCTGTTTCTGTATCTTCTTCTGCATCTTCCGCAGCAGGAACCACCACAACGCGATTTACACCAGCCTGAGCGGGGTAACTTTCTGCTACAACATCATACCATGTGAAAATCCGGTCGCCTTCCTTCAGATCAGCCAGATCAAAGGCACTGTTGTCTACATAGGATGTTGCTGTGGCATCTTTTGCGACAGTGATATACAGTCCGCCCTGGTCGGTGGTAATGCGGATGCCGTTCTGTGTGTTTTCCACTGCCTCTACGGTGTGGAAACGGGCACAAGCTACGTCCATAGGCATATTGCCCACAATGGCTTCCACAGAGGTCTGTGGAGGAATACTCATGGTCATGGCAGGACTATGATAGAAGTATACGCCGTCACCAACTTTCAGGTCATTGATGTCCATCTGTGCGCCTCTACCGCTGTCCAGACACAGGGTATCTTCAGATACGATATAAATCACTGTCTGATCCTGCACATCTTCAGCAGTGATGGATTTGATGACGCCGTTTTCTTTGCGGATGTCAGTGATTCTGCTGTAAGCCAGATACCGTTCCGGCAGAGCGGGAATGGGTGCCTCTGCGGAAGGGTTTTCAGCAACAGGTGCCTGTGCTTCTTGGGCAAAAGCTGTTGTGGTGCCGCAAAGCAGAACTGCGGTTAATGACAAAGCTGTAATGACATTTCGTTTCATAATAAGCATCCTCCTTTTGTTGTCGCGATTTTTTTGATTTATGTTTGTTTCCGATGTTTTCTGTTTTGTTTGACGGAAGGAAAAAAGAAAGGTTTCATAAAAAAGGGATTTTTTTTAAAAATAAAAAAACCTGCTGGCATTGCCAACAGGTCAAAAAGCGGATGACGGGAATCGAACCCGCCTCTAAAGCTTGGGAAGCTTTCATTCTACCAATGAACTACATCCGCAAAGTTCATGGTTAATTATACACGGATTTTTTCGGGATGTAAAGCCCTATTTTTCTGACAAAAAATTGCGTTTTTTCCCTTGATTTTTCAGACTGCGAATGTGTTCCATGGGCATACTAAAAACACAAATTTCAGAAAAAACGAGGTCAGAACCATGGAAAAATTGATTGTACGGCAAAGCGAAGCCCTTCACGGTACGGTGCGGATCAGTGGAGCGAAAAATGCCGTTTTACCCATACTGGCAGCTTGTCTGCTGACAGAAGAACCCTGCACCATTACAAACGTGCCAGCATTGACAGATGTCATGGAAATGGCAGAATTATTGGAGGAATTTGGCGCAGAAACATCTTATGATGGGCTTACGGAAACCATGCGCATTTGCAGCGAAACATTATCCAATCAGCAGGCGGCGGAGAAAAATGCCTGTGCCATGCGGGCGTCTTTTCTGGCAGCAGGACCTTTGCTGACAAGATGTCATCAGGCAGCACTGCCTTTGCCCGGCGGCTGTCCCATTGGCAGCAGACCGGTGGATTTGCATTTGAAAGGATTTTCCATCATGGGGGCAGTCCATAAACTGGAACATGGAGTGGTGGAGCTTTCGGCAAAAAACGGCTTGCGTGGCAAACGGGTTTATCTGGATTTTCCCAGCGTAGGAGCAACAGAAAATATCATGATGGCGGCGACACTGGCAAAGGGCACCACCACCATTGAGAATGCGGCAGCAGAGCCAGAAATATGTGATCTGGCGGATTTTTTGCGAAAAATGGGGGCGGAAATTACTGGGGACGGCACAGACACCATTGTCATTCAGGGGCAGAAACGGCTGCATGGTGCCACACACAATGTCATTTCCGATCGCATAGAGGCAGGAACGTTTATGACGGCAGCTGCCATCACTGGCGGCGATATTTTGTTAGAACAGGTGCGACAGGAACATTTGACTCCTGTCATTGCCAAATTGACAGAGTGTAATGCCAAGACGGAAGTGACATCATCGGGACTGCGGGTGTACCGGAAGGGCAGACTTCGTCCCATACAGCTGAAAACCATGCCTTATCCCGGCTTTCCAACGGATATGCAGGCGTTGTTTATGAGTTTGGCAGCGGTTACAAAGGGCACCAGTGTTATCACGGAGACCGTATTCGAAAATCGGTTCATGCATGCGGCAGAATTGCAGCGCATGGGGGCAGATATTAAGATAGACAGCCGTTCCGCCATTATCGAAGGTGTGGACAGCCTGACGGGAACCAGCGTCCGTGCCACAGACCTGCGGGCAGGAGCAGCCCTGATTTTGTCGGCACTGGCAGCCAGAGGAGAAACGGAAATCAGTGATATTTACCACATTGAACGGGGGTATGACCGCATTGAGGAAAAGCTGCGGGCTTTGGGGGCAGATATCCAGCGGTCAAAAGATTCATAAGTTCATAAAATGTTTACAATTTATTCACATACAGTGGATGAAAGGGTGCTATACTGTTAGGGAAAGATACAGTTAGTACCCTAACATTTTTTGGAGGTGACAGGATGCAGCCGAAAATTTCCTTTTGTCTGGAATGGAAAATGGTGTCCAATCTCATGCGGCACAGTGCCAACGCCTGCACGACCTGCGTAGAGGCTACAAATCTGACGGGGATGCAGCTATTCATATTGGAGTATCTCTATCAGCATCAGGAGCAGGATGTGTTCCAGCGAGATCTGGAGGCGGAATTTCATGTACGCCGTTCCACGGTGACGGGGATTCTCAAAGGCATGGAGAAAAAAGGTCTGATCCAGCGGTTGTCTGTGGAAGAAGATGCCAGACTGAAACGGATTATTTTGACGCCTCAGGCAAAAAGCCTGCATCGAGAGGTAGAAATGGCTGTGGTGCGGATGGAAAAAATCGCTCTGCGGGGACTATCGAAAGCAGAAATAGAAGTTTTTTTGGAAATATTGGAAAAGATGAAAGCAAATCTACAGGAAGATATGCTTACATACGACGAGCAGAAAGGCGAGTGAATGTATATGGAAAACCAGAAGAAGCCGTTGATTTATTACTGGCTCATTGCCCTGGCGGTAATGTTTGTGATCAACTGGCTGGTACTGCCCATGTTTGCCAATAACACGGTGCAGGAAGTAAGTTACAATGTGTTCTTGGACGAATTGGAAGCAAAGAATATCGATCAGGTACAGGTCAATGAGGATGTGATCTATTATTCCCTGAAAGAAGATACCAACGAGGAACCCCAGACCCAGATTTTCCCCGGTCAGCAGCAGCACGAAATGCTCTACTGCACCGTGCGGATGCAGGATAATATGCTGGTAGACCGTTTGTATGCGGCTGGGGCAAACTTCTCTGCCATTGAACCCAAAGAAGTTTCACCATGGATGAGTTCCCTCATCATGTTCCTGCTGTTCTTCCTGTTCTGGCGGCTGGTGTTCGGCAGAATGATGAAGAAAGGCGGCTTTGGTGCCAATGCCATGGCTTTTGGCAAGTCTAACGCCAAGGTTTATGTAAAAGCCCAGACTGGTAAGACATTCAAAGACGTTGCAGGACAGGACGAAGCCAAAGAAGCACTGAAAGAAATCGTAGACTTTTTGCATAACCCTGCGAAATATACCAGCGTAGGTGCGAAAATGCCAAAAGGCGCCCTGCTGGTAGGTCCTCCGGGTACTGGTAAAACTCTGCTGGCCCAGGCAGTAGCCGGGGAAGCCAATGTACCTTTCTTCTCCATTTCTGGTTCTGAATTTGTGGAAATGTTCGTTGGTATGGGTGCGGCAAAAGTTCGTGACCTGTTCAAACAGGCAGGGGAAAAAGCCCCTTGTATCGTATTCATCGACGAAATTGATACCATCGGGAAAAAACGTGACGGCAACGGCATGGGCGGCAACGACGAAAGAGAACAGACCCTGAACCAGCTGCTGACAGAAATGGATGGTTTCGACGCCACAAAAGGTGTTGTCATTCTGGCAGCTACCAACCGTCCCGAAACACTGGACAAAGCCCTCCTGCGTCCCGGTCGTTTCGACAGAAGAATCCCTGTGGAACTGCCTGACCTGCAGGGTCGAGAAGCCATTTTGAAAGTCCATGCGGCAAAAATCAAAATGGAAGACAACATTGACTTTGGCGCTGTGGCAAGAGCAACCAGCGGTGCTTCCGGTGCGGAACTTGCCAATATCATCAACGAAGGCGCTCTCCGTGCGGTGCGTATGGGGCGGGATAAAGTAAGTCAGACAGACCTGGAAGAAAGCGTAGAAGTGATTCTGGCAGGTTATCAGCGGAAAGGCGCGGTTATTTCCAAAGAGGAAAAAGCCATCATTGCATACCACGAAGTTGGTCATGCGCTGGTAGCGGCTTTGCAGAAAAATTCCGCACCTGTTCATAAGATTACCATCATTCCCAGAACTTCCGGTGCATTGGGTTATACCCTCCAGATTGATGAGGGCGAAAAATTCCTGATGAATAAGGAAGAAGCCTTCAATAAAATTGCAACACTCACCGGCGGTCGTGTGGCAGAAGAAATTCAGTTCCATTCCATCACCACCGGGGCTTCCAATGATATTGAGCAGGCAACCCGTATGGCAAGAGCCATGATTACTCGTTACGGCATGAGCGATGAGTTCGGCATGGTGGCGCTGGAAACCATCAACAACCAGTATTTGGGCGGCGATACCACATTGGCTTGCTCCAATGAAACCGCAACTCGTATTGACGCGGCAGTCATTGCCATGGTCAAAGAAGCCCATGACAAGGCATATCAGATTATCAGCAGCCATAAAGATAAGCTGGATGAAATTTCCGCTTATCTGCTGGAAAAAGAAACCATCACCGGTGAAGAATTCATGGAAATTCTGAAAAGAAAACCGGAAGAAACAACAGAAGCAAATCTGGAAGCATAATAAAGCAGAGAGAGGATACAAATCCTCTCTCTTTTTTTGTTTGCAGGAGAAAAGGGGCACAATTTTGGGCAGCGTACATAATATAAAATGAACACAGAAAAGGATAAGGAAAAGAGGGGAATGCGTATGTATCGAAATCCCGACGGAAACGGGTATAATCGCCGCGGCAGCGGCTGGTACGGCGGATTCGGCTGTGAACCTGTGCCCCGGAATACGGGAAACAGCGGCGGCTGTTACACAGGCGGACAGAATGGATATACCGGTCATTCCTGCGGCGGACAGAATCAAAACCGCTGCCGTCCTGACTGCAATCCATGGCATCCAGACTGCAATTCCTGTAATCCCTGCAATCCTGGCTGCTGGCCGGAATGCTGGCCCGGATGTTATGTGGTTGTCATCACCGGTGTAACGGGACCTACAGGTCCTACAGGTGCCCCGGGCGTGACAGGTGCTACCGGTATCACAGGTGCAGCAGGCATTACTGGCGCAACAGGTCCTACCGGTGCCACAGGTCCCACCGGTGCAACGGGCGCAACAGGCACAGGCGGCGGTATTACAGGACCCACCGGCGCAACAGGTGCAACCGGCGCAACAGGGGCAACGGGTGCAACAGGAGCAACAGGCATCGGCGTAACTGGTCCCACAGGACCTACCGGCATTGCGGGCTTGAGCATTACTGGACCTACCGGTGAAACAGGACCTACAGGACCTACTGGTCAAATTGGCGCAACGGGACCTACTGGACCTACCGGGGAAAGTGGTGCAACGGGCGCAACGGGACCTACTGGTGAAAGCGGCGCAACGGGCGCAACAGGACCTACTGGGGAAAGAGGCGCAACGGGCGCAACAGGACCTACTGGGGAAAGTGGCGCAACGGGCGCAACAGGACCTACTGGGGAAAGTGGTGCAACAGGCGCAACTGGTCCTACCGGGGAAGGCGGCGCAACAGGAGCTACCGGTGAAACAGGTCCCACAGGACCTACGGGCGCAACAGGCGAAACAGGTGCAACGGGACCTACCGGCGCAACAGGTGAAACAGGTGCTACCGGTCCTACCGGGTCAGCCGGGCCCTAATCCCTGATTTTTGGAAAATCAGATGATTTTCTGACACGTAAAAAAACCGGAAATCCATTGATATGGGTTTCCGGTTTTGCTTGTTTTTCATATGTTTTTGTTAGAAAGATTCTAGATAGGCAGTACCTGCTGCGACGATTTTTACATGAACCATCAATGTCAGGGAATACAGGCAGCCATCTTTCCATTCAGCGTCAATCTGCATGACGCCGCCGGGCTGTTTCAATCCCAAAGAAAGGGAATCTTGTTTCTTGGTTGCCAGAGCCGCACCAAGGGCGGTTGTGCCGCTGCCGCAGCCTCTTTCCCATACGAGAGAGGCGTTTTTGACGCATACCAGCGGTTCCAGCGTCATTTCTGTTTCGTCAAAGAGCAGGACGCCAAAGGCTTCTTCAGCAATCTGATTTTCCCATGCTGCTGTCGCCTGTTCTGCCTTTTCCCGTGCCTTTTCGCCCCAAAGAGCCTTGGGAACGATGATGTGGGTGATGCCCGGCAGATAAACCGTTTCCAGTTCATAGGAAACGCCGTCCAGTACATAGGTTTCTGTGGCAATCTTCGCAGGCATGGGCATGGAAAGCTGTCCCAGATAGCCGTCAGCTTCTTTTTTCATATGACAGTCGATGAGGCTGTCTGCGCCGGATACTTCTAACAGGAAGTTTTTTTCTGCGCCTGTTTGGGGATGTTCCTTGGAGAACAGGTATGCCCCCAGAGAAAGGGTGGCATTGCCGCAAAATTCCCCAGCCATCATTTGCAGACGGGCGCAGGCTGCTTTGTTTTCCGGTTCTTCGATGTATCCCGCCTGTTCCGCGTAAACACTGCCGTAGGCAATCAGTGCCTTTGCCACTGCCAGATGCTGACTTCTGGGCACAGGGCTTTCGATAAGCAGTGTCATATTTTCATTTGGGCTTACTTTCACAAATTGGAGTTCCATAGTGCCTCCTTATGCCTGGAAGCGGCTCAGGAATGCTTTGGTACGTTCCTGTTTGGGGTTGTTGATGAGTTCTTTGGGTTCCCCTTCTTCCACAATGACGCCGCCGTCCATGAAAATGATGTGATCGGACACGTCACGGGCAAAACTCATTTCGTGGGTAACGATGACCATGGTCATGTGTTCCGCTGCCAGTTCTTTGATAACGTGCAGGATTTCCCCTGTCAGTTCCGGGTCAAGGGCGGAAGTGGGTTCGTCGAAGAACAGGATTTTCGGTTTCATTGCCAATGCGCGGGCAATGGATACACGCTGCTGCTGACCGCCGGAAAGCTGGTAAGGGTAAGCATCTTCTTTGTCTGCCAGACCCATTTTTTTCAGCAGTTCTCTTGCTTCGGCGTAAACTTCGTCTTTGGGGCGTTTGCCGATGAGGATGGGGGGTTCTGTGATGTTTTTCAGTACGGAATAATGAGGAAACAGGTTGAAGTTTTGGAATACCAGACCAAAGTGCTGTCTTGCCTTTTGCAGTTCGGCTTTGGTGCCGTAAATGGATTTGCCTGTTTCGTCAGCTTTTGCTGTGTATTCTCCCAGATAGATCAGGTCGCCGCCGTCCATGGTTTCCAGCAGTGTTGCGCAGCGCAGCAGTGTGGATTTACCGGAGCCGGAAGGTCCGATGATGCTCACAACCTGTCCTTCTTCTACAGAAAGGGAGATATCCTTGAGGACTTCGTTGTCCCCGAATTTTTTATTGCAGTGATTGATTTCCAGTAATTTCATGGCTGCCTCCTTAATGATAATAATTCATTTTCTTTTCGATCTTATCCATCACAAAGGCAACGATGCCGTTGAAGATGAAGTAGAACACACCAGCGATGATCAGAGGCATGATGGTGGTCTGTGCCGCAGAGATCTGCTTTGCGATGGTGAACATTTCCGGATAGGAAATAACGAAGGCAAAGGATGTATCTTTGACCAATGTAATGGTTTCGTTTGTTACAGGGGGCATGATCCGTTTGCACATCTGAGGGAAGACAATGCGCAGGAAGGTCTGGACTTTGTTGTAGCCCAGGACTGTAGCTGCTTCATACTGTCCCACAGGAATGGATTCGATGCCGGCGCGGTAGATTTCTGCAAAGTAAGCGGCATAGTTGATGGAGAACGCAATGATAACTGCAGTGAAACGATATTCATTGGTGATGGGAATACCGAACAGGTAGTAAGGACCGTAGTAAACGGCGAACAGCTGCAGCATCAGAGGTGTACCACGCAGAATAGCGATGAATACTTTGATGATCCACTGGATGGGTTTGAAGAAGAACAGACCGCCTGCAAACCGTGTGCCCATAGGCAGGTTTTCCGCCTTGCCTTCTGCGGACTGTGCCAGTTTCAGCTTTTCAACCAGTGTTTGGGGCGCAAGGAATTTCAGCGGCGCCCATTTAGACATGCGCCCAAAGGTTACCAACAGCCCCAGAGGCATGGAAAATAACAGTGTCAGGAAAAAGATTTTGCAGGAATCCAGAAGTCCCACAGCCAATTGTTGTGTGATGTTCATAAGGGTTTGTGCATCCATAAAATTGTTTCGTCCTTTCTTTGTTTTGGCGCTTTGCGCTCACATAAGAAAACGGGAAGCCCATTTCTTTATGTCAGCCTCCCTGTGCGGACAAAGGCTTTCAAAGGAAAGACAGTATCCATAAACAGGGAAGAAGCGTGCGGAACATTGTCCGCACGCCCTTGTATTGTATCATATTTGATTATTCTTTGCCAAGGCAAACCATCTGATCCAGGTTGTAATCTGCGTAATTTGCTGCGATTGCATCAAATGTGCCGTCTGCAACCATTTCGTCCAGTGTAGCCTGAACCTGATCTCTCAGTTCTTCATTGCCCAGTTTGAAGGCGATGGCATACTGTTCTGTGGACAGGGGTTCTTCCAGCTGACGGAATTTGTCGCTGTGGTTGGTCAGCTGATACTGTGCAACACCGATGTCAACGGCGATGGCATCAACGGCGCCTGTTTCCAGACTCATGAATGCGCTGTTGTAATCGGGTGTCTGTTCCAGAGAAGCGAAAGTAGCTGCCAGAGCCAGGTTTTCGTCATTGTCTTCTGTGTTGGTCAGAGCTGTCAGTGCAGAGGAACCAGCCTGCGTGATGACGATTTTGCCAGCCAGATCTTCTTTTGTCTGGATGTCAGAATCCTGACGAACAACGAATACGATGCTGTTGTCTACATAAGGTTCGGAGAAAGTATATTCGCTTTCTCTGCCTGTCATGGTGAAGCCGTTCCACAGACAGTCAACAGTGCCGCTGTTCAGTTCCATGTCTTTGGAGCTCCAGTCGATGGGCTGTTTGATCAGTTCCCAGCCGTTGCGGTCACATACTTCCTGAGCCAGATCCAGGTCGAAGCCAACGTATTCGCCAGCGTCGTTTTTGAAGCCGTAAGGGGGATATTCTGCGTCAAAGCCTACTGTAAATGTGGTGCGTTCTGCTGTATCTGCGCCGTCAGTTGCAGCGGGTTCTTCGTTGCCGCCGCCGCAGCCAGCCAGTACACCAACGGACATTGCCATAGTCAAAAACAAAGCAAGATATTTTTTCATACTCAAATCTCTCCTTTTTTCTATTGATTTTTTCCCTAAAATATTTCATCGCTGAATTCTTTATCATTTTATCACGTTATCAGACTAAAGTAAATTGGTAATACTCTTTCATTTTTTTGAAAAAAATCAAGCTTTCATTGGTAAAGCTGAATAAAAAGACATTTGTTTTTGCGGAAATGACGTTTTGCCAATGAGAGAGAAGGGGAGCGTTTCCTGTAAAATAATCCGCAGAAACAATAATAGCCGGAACCCTTTATGGTATAAGGATTCCGGCTATTTGTGTTTTTTATGAAGCCGCATCAAAAAACATTATTTTTGATGTCACAGTTTGGGAAAAGACGCATTAGTCTTCGGTTGCGTCAATGCGGATAACTTCGCCGCTGCTGTTCAATTTCAGTTCAATGACGAAGTCGGTGCCGTCGCCATCATCATATTTATCATCCAGATCATCATAGTCTTTTGCGTCGCCGTATACATCATCGTCTTTGTCAAAATCGTCAGACAGATAATATTTTTCGCCGTCTACTTTGATCCAAGAGGAAGAAATACCGTCCAGGTCGCCTTCCACTTCACGTTTGGAGGAAGCGTAGTCTGCTTCAATTTCTGTTACTTTGCGCTTGGAGCTGTTGAATTTCAGTTTGACATCAAAGTTTTCATAATCTTTGAAGTCACGGATGAGTTTGGACAGGGTGTAGTCGTCGCCTTCCAGTGTGACTTCCACATCTTCATCCAGATCATAAGTAAAGTTGCTGCCGTCTACGCGGATGGTGATTTCATCTTCACTCAGTTTGCGCAGTTCCCCTTCGTCGGCTTCTGTATTGACTGCTACAATTTTAGAAACCTGTTTGTTTTTGAAGGAAAGCTGTGCTTCATAATCATATTTTTTGTACTGATCTTTCAGTTCGTCAAAGTCAGAAGAGCTGCCGTTGAGGGTAACGTCGATATCGTCTGTATCCTCCAGCAGGTCATAGGTGAATGTATCGCCGTCATCGTTTCTGATTTCGATCTCATCGCTGCTGATCTTTTTGATGATACCTTTGGATTCGCCCATGGATTCTTCGATGGCAACGATGTCGGTAACATCATCATCGCGGTTCAGTGTCAGGGAAACACGGTAAGAGGTTTCTTCGTGGTTTTTTTTCAGGAAGTCGATGTCTTTGCTCTTGCCGTCTACTTTGACATCTACGTCAGTGTCCAGATCATAAGTATAGCTGTCGCCCTGGGCTTCGATGGTGATTTTTCTGGATGTTACGTCTGTCAATACACCGTTGACTTCGTCTTCCGCATAGTTGACAGTGATTTTTGTAACGACATTTTTGCTGTCTGTGGTCAGTGTTACATAGAAATCTGTATCATCATAGTATTTTTTCAGATCGCTGAAAGAATAATCTGTCAGTTCGTCTTTGACATCTACATCGCTGTCCACATCGTAGTCATAAGATTTGCCGTTGGATTTGATTGTCAGTTCGTCATCATCCAGATCTGTCAGCAGACCGGATTTCGGGTTGTCGTTCTGGGTAACGGCATACAATTTTGTGACTTCGTTGTCAGCATTGAGATAGATGGTAACGGTGAAGTCGTCGCCGTTGTCCAGTGCGCTGAAGATGCGGGAAGGTGTTGTGGATTTGTCATCCAGATATACCTTCACATCGTCGGTCATGGTATATGTTTTTTCTTTGGAACCGTCTTTGACAGTGATCTTGTTGGAACTCATATCCACCAGTTCAAAGGTCTGTTTGGAGCCAATGCCGTTGACAGATTTTGTAACAGTGATGGATTTGATGCTGTCACCACTATAAGTCAATGTGACGCTGTCACCGCTGCCGATTTCGGAAAATTCGATTTCCTTGCCGTCATAATAAGCTTTCGCAGTGCCTTTTTCACCAAAGAGGTTCAGACCAGTGCCTGTAGTAGTCTTTACGCTGCAGAACAGGTCGCCGTTTTCCAGTACGGAAGTGGTCACAACGGTACCAGTTACGGAGCCGCTGGAAGGTGTTTCCGGTTTTGTGGTGGTGCTGCCTCCTGTGCTGCTGCCGGTGAGCAGTTTATATGTCTTTACGGAAAGGACTGCCATTTCGGAACGGTTGATGTTTACTTTGGGATTGAAGTTGTTGTAATCATCACCTACCATGATGTTTTTGTCATAGAGCAGATCCAGATAGGGCACAGAAGCTTTGGAGATGGAGCCAGCGTCTTTGAAAGTAAGCTTCGCATCCATATCTACGGTGTAAACTTTGCCCAGAGCTTTGCCGAAAATCACGCCTACGTCTTCTCTATTGGCGTTCTGCTGTGTGGTGCCTTTCATGAATTTTGTCAGGTCGCTTGTAACCAAGATGCCTTTGTCCAGGGCGTATGCCACAGCGTTATATGCCCAAGAGGGGATTTTGTACGCATCCATAATGGGTTTCCATTTGGTGATGGTATCGTTTGTGACGTCCTGTTTGTAGTATGTTTTCATGATGGAGTACATGAGCTGTGTTGCTTCGCAGTAAGTCACGTTGTTGCGGGGTTTGCAGTATTTTTTGCCGTTTTCGGTGTAGCCGCTCATAAGCCCCAAAGAAGCTGCTTCTTCGATGAATGTAGCGGCACCGGGCCAAGGTACATTGTTAATATCTGCAAAAGTGGAACCGAAAGCAACTGCATTTGTGCTGCCCAGTACAAGGGCGGCAGTGGTTGCCAATGTAAGGAAACGTTTCATATCTAAAACCTCCCATTCCTTCTCAAAATATGAAATATCCTAAATATCTTATTTTTTCTCACAATTTGTAAACGAGTTGTATGTATATCAACGACGTTTGTAGGATACTGTCCTACTATTACTATACCATGAAAGCGCAGAAAAACCTTTTCAAATTTTTTAAGTTTTATAAAAAGTGTGTCAAGATTCTGTAAAGATTTCCAGATTTTGTCTTTTTTCCAGCTGTTTCAAGTATTTTTCTTTTTTTGCCGCAAATTCCGCAGGCTGATGCATTGGCTTTTGCAGCAGGTCAAAGAGGGTGCCTGCCAGCACCTTAGCTGTGCGAATATAGCAGTTTTCTTTGTCGGCAATGGTGAAATTGTCGTTGTGGAACTGCCCTTTTATACCGGAAAAGCCCATCTGCACCGCAGGCAGCAAAAATCCCAGATCGCCAATGTCACCGGAAGCGCCGGAAACCACATTCCGCAGAATCTGATCTTCCTCACAGAAAAGCAGCATATTTTCCAGCACCATTTCATTCATTTCCGCAGACTGACGTAAGGGCAGATAGCCCGGTGTGGTTTCTGTTTCGCAGCCTAATCCCAGAGCAGCAGCGCAGTGATGGATGCACTGATCCACCTGTTCCTCTGCGGCAAACAGTGTGGCGTTGTCATTGGCGCGGATGTAAGTTTCCATGACCGTCCGGTCGGGAATGATGTTGACTGTGCCGCCGCCTTCCGTAATGACAGGATGCAGCTGTAAACCGGCAGAGGCAGGGAAGCGGTCTTTCAGAAAAGACAGTGCGTTCTGTGCCAGTACCGCGCCGTGGAGGGCGTTTCTGCCCAGATGGGGCGCTGCCCCAGAGTGGGACGCTGTGCCAAGAAAGACGGCTTTTTTCGCCAGAAAGCCTGCCAGTGTGGAATTGATGTCAAACAGATACTCTGTTTCGCCGTTGGCGTGGGCAGAAAGCACACAGTCCACATCGTCGAAGTATCCTTCTGCGATCATGTTTTGCTTGCCGGAGCGATAACGAATTTTGCCTTCGGCAATGCATTGGTCACGGAAAGTAAAATCAATGAATTCTTCTGCTGGTGTGAAGAAAAAACTGATACGTCCACTGTTTTTCTTTGGAAGACCGCAGTCAGCCAGTGCACGAATCAGTGTCAGTGCTAACGTGGTCTGGATGCTGTGCCCACAGGAATGGACCGTGCCGTTTTTGCTTTTGCAGGGCAGTGCGTCCATGTCGCTGACAAAAGCAATATGAGGAGAACCACTGCCTAATGTAACGCGGATGCCTGTCATGGCAATGCCGGATTCATAGGGGATGTTCCACTGATCTAACAGGGCTGTGATGGCGGCAGCCGTTTTCACTTCCTGAAAACCCAGTTCGGCGCAGTCAAAAAAGGCGTTGCCCCAAGACAGGATTTCCGCCTGCCGCTGGTCAATGGCAGCAAAAAGAGATTCTTTTTTCATGATATTTCCTCCTTATTCCCATTCCAGTGTCATGCCCACAGCCACTTCCTGTATAGGGGAAACGGCGTGAAGTGCTGCCCGCACAGGAAAAGCCGTGCAGTGGCAGGGATACAGCGCAGAAATCTGTTCTTTTGCCAGAAAATCAACGGTTTTTTGGCTCCGCTCATTTTCTTCCATCAAATGCAGCCCGCCCAGAAGCCCCAGTACTTTTGTCTTGCCTGTGACAGCTTTGGCATATTGTATGATGTTGCAGATGCCGGCATGGGAACAGCCGGTGATGATGTAAATACCTGCGTCTGTCACATAAGCCAATGCTGTGTCATCGTTGATGATGTCGGGAACAGTCTGTCCGTCAATGATGGTTTCGCCGATGGCATAGGCAGGCTCAAAATCTACGGTATGGGGGATTTCTCCCAGAAAAACAAGGTGGTCTGTGAGCCACAAGGGCGCTTCGGCAAATTCCAGCACGGCTTTTTCCTGCAATTCTTTCATAGACAGAGGACTGCCGATGTCCATGCCGTTCCACTGCTTAGGCAACAGGGCATGGGGGTGGGCAATGAGCCGTGGCTTTTTGGAAAAAGGCAGTGCCAGCAGGTCAGGCAGACCGCCGGTGTGGTCGTTATGCCCATGAGAAAGCAGAATGGCATCTGCCGTGGTCAAATCAATGCCCATGGCTTTGGCGTTTTTCAAAAAAGCGTCAGAATAGCCCGTATCGAATAAAAAGCGTTTGCCATCTGCTTCCAGCCAGTAAGAGACGGCAGGTTCCCCCAGATGGTAAACGTCGATTTCTGTATGGTTGTCCATTAAAACAGTCAGTTTCATGGAAGTCCCTCCTTTGTGTTGGGGTTGTGTATGACTCCATTATAAGGAAAAAGGAAGGAAAATACAATTGTGTTAAGGGCGTATCAAATAATAGACGGGAAGGGGGAGCGGAAAGTTCCGGGGAAAAGAGAAAAATGGTGTGGAAATAATAAGAAGAAAAAATAGGGGATGTGACGGTTATAAACGAAAAGACACCATACACTTTCGTGTATGGTGTCTTTTTATGAATTGCGGAGAGGGTCAAGCACTTTGCTGGGCAAAGCCGCCTGCGGCGTCCCCGTTTTCTTCGGGGTGCAGGGGTCAAGCACTTTGCTGGGCAAAGCCGCCTGCGGCGTCCCCGTTTTCTTCGGGGTGCAGGGATTTGAGCCTGCAAAAGCCCACCTCATCAGAAAAAGCCGTCTGCGCTTATCAGCTTCCGACCTTGCACTTTGTGTAACGAGGGAGATGATGCAGACAGCTTTTTCGGTCTTTTCCAAGGGAAAAGAGATTTCCTTTCTTACATGGTCGTCTGCTCTCCCTCCTGTAAGTCGGTCGGCAGACTCCCTGTTTCTTCGCCTTTGGCTGCTCCCTTTATCTGCCCCCGGCAGCGGTCGCACCCAAAGCCCCGGGAACCCGTCGGTCGCAGTCTTAAAATAAAAAAACACCATGCTTTTGCATGATGCTTTTCCTAGAATTGCGGAGACAGGATTTGAAC
>NZ_FRAH01000058.1 GCF_900142265.1 Anaerotignum lactatifermentans DSM 14214
GAGATCGGCGGCAAGAGAAAGACCGCCGCAGCCACCAAGCAGCTTGAACAGGCGCAGGAGCGCATTGCCGAAGTGAGCCGCATTATCAAGCGGCTGTATGAGGACAATGTGAACGGCAAAATCAGCGACGAGCGTTTCATGGAACTGTCGGCAGACTATGAGCAGGAACAGCGGGAACTGAAAGACCGCGCCGCCGCTTTGCAGGACGAACTGGACAAGTCGCAGGCCGCCACCGTCAACGCGGAAAAGTTTATGGGTATCGTCCGAAAGCACCTTGCCTTCGAGGAACTTACCCCCACCCTCTTGCGGGAGATGATTGAGAAAATCGTCGTACATGAGTGCAGCTATGACGAGAACGGCACCCGCAGGCAGGACATTGAGATTTATTACAGCTTTGTCGGCAAGATTGACTTGCCCGAAGCCTAACGCCCGACCTATCCGACACAATGGCCAAGTGCCGGATAGGAACGGCAAAATTTTTTACACTTCTATTACTTCTTTATCGCACATCAGTAAAAAGCCAGGGCATGAAACAGCTTATGGCCGGGGGCGGCATCATCGTCATCGGCACGACCCTCATCCCGCTGCTGTCGGGGCTGTTTTAAGGGCGGCGGCTTATGGACTTTCTCACCGACTGGCTCACAGACTGGCTGAAAGAGCTGCTGATTGGCGGCATCATGGGGAACCTTGAGGGGCTCTTTGATACCGTCAACGCCCAGGTCGGAGAGATTGCGGTGCAGGTAGGGACGACCCCGGCGGCATGGAACGCCGGGGTTTTCTCCCTTATCCGCCAGCTTTCCGAGACGGTGATTTTACCCATCGCCGGGCTGGTGCTGACCTTTGTTGCCACCTATGAGCTCATCCAGATGCTCCTCGAAAAAAACAATATGCACGAGGTGGACGTGGCGAACCTCTACAAATGGATGTTCAAGACCGCGTGTGCGGTGCTGATACTCTCCAACACGTTCAATATCGTGATGGCGGTTTTCGATGTCTCGCAGACCGTGATTTCCCGCTCTGCCGGGCTTATCCGGGGCTCCACGGCAGTCTCCCCGGATATGTTAAGCAACCTCCAGGCCACGCTGGAGGGGATGGACTTGGGCCCGCTCTTGGGGCTGTGGCTCCAGTCCTCGGTCATCGGGCTCACCATGCAGGCGCTGGGCATCATCATCTTCGTGCTGGTGTACGGCAGGATGATAGAGATATATTTACTGACCAGCCTTGCGCCCATCCCCGTGGCGACCCTCTCCAACCGGGAGGTGGGCGGCATGGGCCAGAACTACCTAAAATCCCTTTTCGCCGTGGGCTTTCAAGGGATGCTGATTTTAGTCTGTGTCGGCATCTATGCGGTGCTGGTACAGGGCATCGCCGCCGGGGGCGACCCCATCGGCGCGATATGGGGAACCGTGGGCTATACGGTGCTCCTTTGTTTCATGCTGTTCAAGACCGGGACAATCGCCCGCAGCATCTTCGGGGCCCATTGATTTAGCGGCACTTCGGGACAATCTGTCCCAAAGGCCCGGAGAGGAGGTGCGCTGTGCCGAGGCGGTACAAGCTGGGCCCGGAGGGTGAAATGCGCCGGGCATGGGGCGGCAAGCTCCCGGAGGAATTTAGCCAGCGGGATATGCTGGCGTTCATGGCGGATACGGACTTGCTTTTGGGCGGGAGCGTATCCGCTGAAACCCTGTCCGCGATACACACGGCAGGCTACGACTATACGGGCGGGGCGGTCATCCCCCGTCCCGGAAAGGAGGATTTTTCTATGGCGAACACACAGACGGCGGTGCAGACCGCCGAGGAGCTGGCGGCGGCCCAGGAGGAAATGCGCCGTCTGATTTTCGAGGCCCCCATCGCGGAGCTGGCACAAAGCCAGGGCATCAGCGTGGACGAGGCCGTGGCCCTCCGGGTGGAGCAGAACCTTGCCGCCGCCACCATCCCCATCGAGGTGTCGGTGCGGCCCATCGAGCCCCAGGGCAAGCTGATTGGCTTTGCCAGCGTCAACTTCGGCGGCGTGGTGGTGGACGATTTCAAGGTGGTGAACGGGCAGAACGGCGTCTTTTTGGGCGCTCCCTCAAAGCCCGACCCCACCAGCAGATCCGGCTACCGGGCCACGGTGCGTATCAACGACCGGGCCACCCAGGAGCGGCTGAACGCGGCGGGGGTGCAGGCTTACAACATGGCGGTGGAGAAACTGCTGGCCCGGGCCGAGGCGGTGCGTCCCGCGCCCATCCGGGAGCAGATGGATAAGGCGGGAAAGGAGGCCGCGCAGAAAAATGCCGCCCGCTCCGCCCCGGCAAAGGGGAAGGAGGGGCGGGATGGCAGATAGCCCGGCTTTGGGACAAAATGTCCCGAACCTAAGACCGGAACCCTCCGGGCTCTACCTTATGGATGGCATCGCGGGCCTGCGCTCCCTCCCGGAGCACTCGGTCGATATGCTCCTGACCGACCCGCCCTACGGCACGACCCGCAACTATTGGGACGTGCCCCTGCCGCTCCCGGAGCTGTGGGAGGCGGTGCGCTGGGCCGTCAAGCCCTCCGGGGCGGTGCTGTTCTTTGCCCAGTGCCCCTATGACAAGGTGCTGGGCGCGTCCAACCTCCCCATGCTCCGCTATGAATGGGTGTGGTATAAAAGCCGCTGTACGGGCTTTCTCAACGCCCGCCGCGCCCCGCTGAAAAAGACGGAGAACATTCTGGTATTTTACCAAAAGCTCCCCCTCTACAACCCACAGTTTGAACAGGGCAAGCCCTATAAGAAAATCGCGTCCCAGCGCGACCAGAGCCCCAACTATGGGAAGTTCGTCCGCTCCGGCAGCGGTTCGGAGGACGGGCGGCGGTTCCCGGGGAACCTGCTTTCATTCCAGACCGTGGCCCATACCGTCCACCCCACCCAAAAGCCCGTGGAGCTGTGCGAATATCTGATAAAGACCTACACCGCCCCCGGCGAGGTGGTGGCGGACATCTGCGCGGGCTCCGGCACGACTGCGGTGGCCGCCGTCAACACGGGGCGGGAGTTCATCTGTTTCGAGACGGCCCCGGCCTTTTTCGGCCCGGCCACGGAGCGCATCACGCAGGCGCGGGCGGCGGTGGCCGCTGGCGGAAAGGGGGTGTGAGTATCGGAAGATACAGCGTGATATACGCCGACCCGCCGTGGCGGTACGCCCAGAAGGGCCTGCAAGGTGCGGCGGAGCGGCACTACCCCACGATGGGGATTGAGGAATTATGCGCGTTGCCCGTGGCGGAATTGGCGGCCCCGGACAGCGTTCTTTTTTTGTGGGCCACGTTCCCCCAGCTCCCGGAGGCCCTGCGGCTTATCAAAGCGTGGGGCTTTTGCTATAAGTCCGTGGGCTTTGTCTGGCTGAAAAAGAACAGAAAGGCGGATAGCTGGTTCTACGGGCTGGGCTTTTGGACGCGGGCCAACGCGGAGGTGTGCCTGCTGGCGACCCGGGGGCATCCCCGGCGCAAGGCCCCCAACGTCCACCAGTTCATCATCTCCCCTATCGAGGGCCACAGCAAAAAGCCGGACGAGGCCCGGGAGAAAATCGTGGCCCTTATGGGGGACGTGCCCCGCGTGGAGCTGTTCGCCCGCCAGACGACCCCCGGCTGGGACGTGTGGGGGAACGAGGTGGAGCCCACGGCGGGACTTCGGGACATTTTGTCCCAAAGGAAAGGAGGCTAAAAATGCCCTATGTGAATGTACCTAACGACCTATCGAAAATCAAGACAAAGATTGCTTTCAATCTGACGAAACGCCAGCTTGTATGCTTTGGCGGCGCGGCCCTTGTGGGAGTCCCCTCCTACCTGCTGGCCCGGGGTGCGCTGGGGAATACGGCGGCGCTCTTTCTGATGCTGGGCATCATGCTCCCGGCGTTTCTGCTGGCGATGTACGAGAAAGACGGCCTGCCGCTGGAAAAGGTGGTGAAGAACATCATCCGGGCCAAGTACCTGCGGCCCGGCGTGAGGCCCTACAAGACCGGGAATATCTACGCGCCCTTTACCGGGCAGGCGGGAAAGGAGGCAGTGAATGAAAGACCGAAAAAGCAGGCGCGGCAATAGGGCGGCCCTCTCCGCCCAGCAATCCATCCCCTATGTGGCGATGCACCCGGACGGCGTGTGCCAGCTCCCCGGCGGGCTCTATACAAAGACCGTGGAATATGAGGACATCAACTATTCCGTGGCATCCACCGAGGATCAGTCCGCGATATTCAGCGGGTGGAGCGCGTTCCTCAACTACTTCGACAGCGCACTCCCCGTCCAGCTCTCCTTTATCAACCGCCGCTCCCACTCCACCAGCCGCTATGAGGTGAACATCCCCGCCCAGCAGGATGACTTTGACAGCATCCGGGGCGAGTTCGTGGGGATGCTCAAACGGCAGATTGCCCGCTCCAACAACGGCATCGAACGCTCCAAATATATCACGTTCGGAGTGCCCGCCGGGGGGATTGCCGAGGCCCGGCCCCGGCTTGACCGGGTGGAGGCGGACGTGATGGGGAACCTCCACCGGCTGGGCGTTCCCTCGTCCTCTCTGGACGGGCGGGAGCGGCTGGCCCTCTTACACGGCCAGATGCACCCCGGACGGCGGGAGCCGTTCCGCTTTTCGTGGGCGGATATTTCCAAAACGGGCATGGGGACAAAGGACTTCATCACCCCAAACGGCGGCTTTGACTTTAGGGGCTCCCGGTTCTTCCGTGTGGGCGGCTTTTGGGGCGCGGCGTCCTATCTCCAGATTTTGGCGTCCGAACTCTCCGACCGCCTTTTGCGGGAAATTCTGGAGCTGGACGCGGAGCTCACCGTCACCATGCACATCCAGACCGTTGACCAGTTAAAGGCGATAAAGACCATCAAGGGGAAAATCTCGGACATCGACAAGATGAAAGTGGAGGAGCAGAAAAAGGCCGTCCGCGCCGGGTATGACATGGATATTCTTCCCCCCGACCTTATCACCTTTTCCAAGGACGCGGCGGAACTTTTGGGGGATTTGCAGTCAAGGAACGAGCGGATGTTCCTTTTGACGTTCACCGTCATCAACCTCGCCCCCACCCGCCAGCGGCTGGAGAATGACGTGTTCACCGTCTCCGGCATCGCGCAGAAATACAACTGCGCCTTAAAGCGGCTGGACTGGCAGCAGGAACAGGGCTTTATGTCCTCGCTGGCCCTCGGCTACAATGACGTGCAGATACAGCGGGGCATGACCACAAGCTCCACGGCGATTTTCATTCCCTTTATGACCCGGGAGCTCCGCATGGGCGGGCAGGCCCTCTACTACGGCATGAACGCGCTTTCCCACAACGTCATCATGGCTGACCGGAAAAAGCTGAAATCCGCGAATGGGATGTACCTCGGCTCCACGGGCTCCGGCAAGAGCTTTGCCGCCAAGCGGGAATTGATAAACGTATTTCTTGCCACCCAAGACCGCATCGTTATCGTTGACCCGATGGGGGAATATTCCCCGCTGGTGCGGCGGCTGGGCGGGCAGGTGATAGAGATTGCCCCGGACAGCCCCCACCATATCAACCCGATGGATATTGAAATGGGCATGAATGACGAGGACAGCCCGCTGTCCATGAAAGCGGATTTTCTTCTTTCGCTGTGTGAGCTGGTGGTGGGCGGCAAGGACGGCCTGCAACCCATAGAGAAAACCGTCATCGACCGCTGTGTGCGGCTGGTGTACCGGGAGCTTGCGCTGGGGCTGGAGGGCGCAAAAATGCCCTTGCTCCAGGACTTGTACGAGGAGCTTTTGAAACAGCCGGAGCCGGAGGCAAAACGTGTGGCGACTGCCCTTGAGCTCTACTGTACGGGCTCCCTTAATCTTTTCAACCACCCGACCAACGTGGACTTGAGCTCCCGGGTGGTGTGCATCGTGCTGAAAGGGCTGGGGGAGAACCTCCGCAAAATTGCGATGCACGTCACCAACGAGTTTGTCACTTCGGCGGTGAACGCCAACTACCAGAACGGCGCGGCGACATGGTGCTACTTTGACGAGTTCCACATCCTGCTCCGCGACCCGCTGACCGCCAGCTACTTTGTGGCGGTGTGGAAGATGCTCCGTAAAAAGGGCTGTGTGCCCTCGGCCCTCACGCAGAACGTGAAAGACCTTTTGGCCAGCCGGGAGATTGAGAACATACTGGATAACACCGACTTCCTCGTTTTGCTCTCCCAGGCCCAAAGCGACCGGGCCATCATCGCAAAACAGCTCGGCATTTCCGAGCACCAGCTTTCCTATATCACCCACAGCAATTCCGGCGAGGGCCTGCTGTTCTATGGGAATGTGACGATACCTTTTGTTGACCGTTTCCCCAAAGGTGAGATTTACAACCTGCTCACCACCCGCCCGGAGGACATAGCCAATGACCAGAGGAACGAATAGCGCCGGGCCCGCCGGGGACAAAGGCACTTCGGGACAAAATGTCCCAAAGCCCCCGAAAGGCTTGAAGAACAAAAAATCCAAGTTCCGCATGGAAAGCGAACACGAGAAAATCAGCAAGTCCAAGCTCCGCATGGAGACGCGGGAGGACAGGCTGAACCGGGCCCGGAAAAAGCTGGAGGGCAAAAAGCCGCCCAAGCCCAGGGGCCCGGTGCGCCGGGCGCTGGGGGCCGCCGGGTGGAGCGCCCACGGCTTTGTGCATGGCAAGATTTACGAGGTGGAGCATGAAAACGTGGGAACCGAGGGGGCCCACCGCTCCGAGCTGGTGGGCGAGGCCGTCCTCCGGCAGGGGACGCGGTACGCGAGAAAGCGCATCCGGGAGCACCCGGCCCGGGCCGTCCACAAGGCGGAGGCGCAGTACATCAGGGCCCGGGCGGACTACCAGTTCCGGGTGGCCGCCCAGGAGAACCCGGAGCTTGCAAAGAACGCCGTCACCCGCTACTGGCACAAGCAAAAGCTGAAAAAGCAGTACGCCAAACAAGCGCGGCAGGCGGCGAAACAGACCGCCAGACAAGGGGCAAAGGCCGCCGAAAAGACTGCCGCCGCCACGGAAAAGCTGGCGGAGCGGGCCGTGGGCTTTGTGAAACGGCATCCCGTGGGGGTGCTTATCGCGCTGGCCTGCGCGGTGCTCGTCCTCTCCCTCCAGTCCTGCGCGTCCTCCCTCGTCTCTCTGGGGAACGCTGCCGCAGGCGCGGTGGGGGCCACCACCTACCCCGCCGAGGACGGGGATATGCTGGGGGCCGAGGCCGCCTACTGTTCGCTGGAGGCGGAGCTCCAGAATTATCTGGATACCTATGAAAGCACCCACGACTATGACGAGTACCATTACGATTTGGACGCCATCGAACACGACCCCTATGTGCTGGTTTCCATTCTGAGCGCATGGCATGAGGGCGAGTGGACGCTGGCCCAGGCCCAGCCCACCTTGCAGATGCTCTTTGACCGCCAGTACACGCTGACCGAAAATGTGGTGCATGAGGTGCGCTACCGGACGGAAACAAGGACGGGGACGCGAACCGTCACCGACCCCGTGACCGGGGAGAGCTCCACCGAGGACTATGAATACACGGTGCAGGTGCCCTACGATTACTACATCTGCTATGTGACGCTGGATAACTTCAACCTGTCCCATCTACCGGTCTACATCATGGGGGAGGACAAGGTTTCCCGGTACTCCCTCTACATGGCAACGCTGGGGAACCGGCCCGACCTCTTTCCCGGCTCGTCCTATGTGGGCAGGTACACCAACCCGCCCACGGACTATGACGTGCCGGAGGCATATCTGGCCGACGCCACCTTTGCGGCGATGCTCTCCGAGGCGGAGAAATACCTCGGCTATCCCTATGTATGGGGTGGGAGCTCCCCGGCCACGTCCTTTGACTGCTCCGGCTTTGTGTCGTGGGTAGTCAATCATTCCGGCTGGAATGTGGGGCGGCTGGGGGCCCAGGGGCTTTACAACATCTGCACCCGGACGGGCTCACCCCGGCCCGGCGACCTTGTTTTCTTCAAGGGAACCTATGCGGCCCCCGACCCTAACGGCGTGACCCACTGTGGCATCTATGTGGGGGACGGGATGATGATACACTGTGGCGACCCTATCAGCTACGCCAACCTAAACAGCAGCTACTGGCAGGCCCACTTCTACGCCTACGGGCGTTTACCATGAAAAAGGAGGTTTTCAATGGCGACAAGCAAGAGCGCAAAAATCATGGCCGAGATGGAAAAGGTCAAGGCCAAAATCAGCGACCAGCAGGCCCGGCTGAAAGAGCTGGAGCAGAAACACAAGGAGGCCGAGAACGAGGAGATTGTGGACATCGTGCGGGGCATGAGCATTTCCCTTGAGGAGCTCCCGCTGGTGCTCCAGCGCATCAAGGCCGGGGACGCTTTGGGACAAAATGTCCCGAAGTCCGCCGGGCCGGAAAAGGAGGACGCGGAATGAAACTGAAAAAATATCGTGTATTGGCGGCGGCTCTGTGCGCCGCTTTTTTGATGTGCGGCATCACGACCACAGCCTACGCCGGGGGCGGCGAGGAATGGGAGGACGGTACGGGCGGGCCGGAATGGGAGGGGCTTGACCCGGTGGAGCCCACCGAGCCCCCGGCCACCCCGGAGCCGGAGCCCAACCCGTTCACCCCGGACGGCCAGGGGACGATGGTGGATAACGCCACCGACCAGGACGGCAAGGAATTTTTCACCATCATGGCGGCGGACGAGTCCGTGTTCTATCTGGTGATTGACCGCCAGCGGGAGACGGAGAATGTCTACTTCTTAAACGCCGTCACCGTGGCCGACCTGATGGCCCTTGCGGAGCCCTCCCCGGAGGCCGTCCCCGAACCGCTCCCGGAGCCAGAACCTACCACCGAGCCGGAGGAACCCGAGCCCGAGCCGGAAAAATCCGGCGGGGCGGGGACGCTCCTGCTGGTGCTGGCGGTGCTGGCCCTCGGCGGCGGGGCCGGGTGGTACTTCAAGATTTACCGCCCGAAACAGCAGGCCGCCGCGCCCGGCGAGGACTTTGACGAGGCGGAGGAATACGGTGAGGACTATGGCGGCGGTGAATATGACGACCTCCCCCCGTGGGATGAGGACGGGGAAGAAACGGAGGGCGGCGAATGAACTTCACAGCGAACCCTTTGGAACGGGAAATGAAACGCCGTCCCCGGCCCCAGGCTCCCCGCCCGGATAAGCCCCCCGAGGGCTCCCGGTGCTGTGGCTGTCCCTACTGGCGCGGCATCCCCTGCGGCTCCTGCTTTCAGTCCCTCTTGGGCAGGCCGGGCGGGAGGTGATGCTTTGCGTGAGCTGACCCGTGAGGAAAAGGCGGCCATCCGCTCCCTTGTGACAAAATGGTGCGCCAACTATGACCGGGAATACGGCTGTCTGCCCCTCGACTGCGAGTGCTATATGCTGGGGAAATGCTGGACGGGGGCCTATTGCAGATACTTCCGGGAGGCGGTGCTCCCCTTAAATCCGGCGCTGGAGGCCGCGCTGACGGACGGCCCGGCCCCCGACCTGCGGCCTTGTGCCGTCTGCGGGCGGCTCTTTGCGCCGGAGGGGAAAAAGGCGTTCTGTTCGGCGGCCTGCGCCGAAAATGCGCGGCGGAAACGCCAGCGCGACTATATGCGGAAAAGGCGGCTGGACTGTTAGCTTTTGCCGCTTGAAAACCCGCTTGTATCAAGGCTTTCCGGGCGCGGTTCATGGGGGCCCGGTATGTTTCTATGCCCGGCCCCCGTTTCCCGGCCCAAAAGCTAACATCTGAGAGGAGGTAACTTTGGAAAAAGCGCAGGAATACAAGTATTATTCTACCCAGCGGCCCGTTGACATCGGCACGTTCCCCAAGGATAAGGACAACCCGCCTATTCGGATCGAAAACTATGAGGGCCGGATTTGGGTGGAGAACGATACCCGGCTTGCGTGGGGCGAGCTGGCCTATGCCCAGCCGCTCTCGGAAAAGGAGCTCTATAACTACGAGCTCAAGCCCTCCCGCGACAACCCCGATATGCGGCGGGTGATGGATGCCCAGGCCCAGGTGGTGGGGAAATGGGAGGACGAGGGCCGCGTCCCCGAGGGAAAGCGGCTGACATGGTTCTACCCGGATTTTGGGTGCTATGTGGTGAAAGAGTTTGTCTCCCCGGAGCGGCTGGCCGAGTGCGCCCGTGGGGTGGAGCTCCAGCGGGCCGCCGCTGAACGCAGGCAGGCCCGGCAGGAAAAGGCCCCGATTGCCGCCCAACTGCGGGAGGCCGGAAGGCTGGCCGGGGAACGGCAGGCCCCCTCTGCACCCAAACGGGACGCACCCGACCGGGGCGGCAGGTAGGCATGGTCGGAAAAAAGCGCCGCCGCCCCGTCCATCTTCATGTGATGGTGTCCGAGGAAGAGCAGGCGCTTATCCGGGAACGCATGGCCCAGGCGGGCATCCGCAACATGGGGGCCTATATGCGGAGGATGGCTCTGTGCGGCTATGTGCTCCAGATTGACCTTGCCCCCGTCCGGGAGCTGGTGTCCCTCCAGCGGCGGTGCTCAAACAACCTCAATCAAGTGGCTATCCACGCCAACACCTACGGGGGCATCTACCCCGAGGAAATATCGGCCCTCCAGCGGGACTACTCCGCATTGTGGGGCCCTCTGTCTGATTTGTTGAAACAGCTTGCCGCGCTGGTGGAGCTGTGATTTGCTGGGGAGCGGTGCTGTGCCGCTCCCCGGCTTTTCGTACTTCGGGACATTTTGTCCCAAAGGTGGGGTGGATTGTTGGGCAGGAATGTGATATACTTAATGCCTATTGACAACTTGGAAATTGGGGAGGCATTGAATATGATAAAACCGAAAGTGTTGGTCTTTATGGCAATACTTATGCTGGCATTAGTTGGATGTGAAAAGGTAGAACAAGAACAGCTAACAGTGTATTCTTTTAGTGGGGAGGATGAACAGCTTTCAATTTCAAATGGCATTATTGTTTTGAATGGCACAGAAGAAATCTTTACTGGCGGTGACTTAAAAGTAACTGATGATTTTTTCAATAACATTACATCGTACTCCACCACATTTTACATTATGGCTGGTGACGAAAAAAATGTTATTCTTTCTAATAGCATGGTAGACATAACGGGAGATACGGTCAATGTTTCTGGTGACTTGGGGCAAATATCGGGGGACAGCGTAATTAGGAGAATAAAAATTGATGATACAAGTGATTTGAAAAACATTCTCTATTTTGAGCTTACTACGAAAGATAGGGATGGTAAAGAAAATGTGTACCAGTTACAACTACCTTTAACAGAAATAACAAAAAGTAATGGTGACTAAATCCAGACAACTTGCAGTCTGCAAAATACAAAAGTTCGGAAATATCAAAGTGACAGCCGCCGCTCGATGTGCTGAAACAGCTTGCCGCGCTGGTGGAGCTGTGACTTGCTGGGGAGCGGTGCTGTGCCGCTCCCCGGCTTTTTTCGTACTTCGGGACATTTTGTCCCAAAGGTGGGGGGATGGACAACAACAAAAGAATGTGCTATACTTGAAAACATCCATTCCAAAAATTAAAGCGAAAGGATAAGAGAAACTTATGCAAAACAATCATATAATTTACATCTTCATAGTAGCCCTAATAGCTCTTTCGGCTTTTGGAGTTTCTAAATTGGTGATATACATGACAAACAAAAATACAGATAAAAATGCGACAAGTAAGAAAAACAATTTGGTTCTGCAAAGTGGTGTCATTGGCCTATGTCTTGGTGTGGGTGTTGGCACAGCATTAAAAGATTTGTTTTCTGAAACCGCTATACTATTTGTTGGGATAATTGGGGCTATCATAGGTGTAACAATAGGAATTATCATCAAGCGACAAAACAAATCTACATGATAATATTCAACTGAAAGAAATTATATAAGAGCCGGGAATTGTGATTGTAACGGTTCTCAGCTCTTGAAAATATGTGACATCAAAGACAGCGGGCGCTTTGCCTGCTGTCTTTTTTCATGGCGAGAGGAGGTGCTACCACGGCCACGACCTACATCCGGCCCTATAAGCAGGCGGCGGGACTGAGCGCCGTCCAGACGATGGGGGAGCGGTGCTGTGCCGCTCCCCGGCTTTTCGTACTTCGGGACATTTTGTCCCAAAGGCGAGGAAAGACGTTTTCGGAGAGGGGGAATATCTATGGCAGTAACCCGGCTTATTACCCACCATATCAGCAAAGGGGAAACAGTCGCTCAATCGCTGAAAGACAGGTTTGACTATGGGCAGAACCCGGACAAGACCCAGGGCGGGGAGCTTATTTCTTCCTATGAGTGCGACCACCAGACCGCCGATGCGGAGTTCCTGCTCTCCAAGGCAAAGTATAGGGCCGTCACGGGCCGGGAACAGAAACGGGAGGCGGACGTGCTCTGCTATCAAATCCGCCAGTCCTTTGCTCCCGGCGAGATTACCCCGGAGGAGGCGAACCGGGTAGGCTATGAAACGGCTATGCGCTGGACAAAGGGGAAACACGCCTTTTTCGTTGCCACCCATACAGACAAAAAGCACATTCACAATCACATTTATTACAATCCCATCACGTTAGACTACACCCGGAAATTCCGGGACTTCTGGAGATCGGCGCGGGCTCTGCGGCGGCTTTCTGACCGGGTATGTCTGGAAAATCATCTGTCTGTCATCCGGCATCCCAAACTGCACAGCCAGGGCCGTTTCCTCCACTATGGCCAGTGGATAGGCGACAAGCCGCCCTCCGCGCAGCAGCGGGTGCGGCTGGCGATTATCGCGGCCCTTGAAAAAAAGCCCGCCGACTTTGCCGCGTTCCTCCGGCTGATGGAGGAGTCCGGCTTTGCCGTCAAGCGCGGGCGGGGCGGCGTGGTGTCGTTCCTTGCTCCGGGGCAGGATAAATATACCCGGCTCCGGGCATCCACCCTCGGCGCGGGCTTTGACCCCGAGGACATCCGGGCGGTGATTGCCGGGGAGCGGCCCCTCCCGGAGCTCCCCAAGGACACGCCGCCCCCGCCCCGGCAGGTGGGCCTTATCATCGACATTCAAAAGCGCATGGCCGAGGGCAAGGGCCCGGCCTATGAACGCTGGGCCAGGGTCTACAACCTAAAGCAGATGGCCGCCGCCCTCCAGTTCCTGCAGGAGAACAATCTGACTGATTATGACGCGCTGGCGGCAAAGACCACGGCGGCGGTTGACCGGGCCCACGCGTTGGCCGGGGAGCTCCAGACCACCGAGGCCGCCCTCTCCAAAGTCTCCGGGCTGATGGGGGCCGTGGTGGACTATGCCAGGGCCCGGCCCGTGTTTGACGGCTACAAGGCGGCCCGGTATTCAAAAAAGTATCTGGCCGAGCACGAGGCGGAGCTTGCCACCTACCGGGCGGCCCGGGCCGCTATGAATGAATTGTTAGGCGGTGAAAAGCTCTCCAAAATGGACGCGCTGAAAAAACAGCGGCGGGAGCTGGCGGACAAGAAAAAGGCCCTCTATGCCGAGTACCGGCAGGCCCAGCGGGATATGCGGGAGGCCGTGGCGGTCAAGGCCAACATCGACCATCTGCTCGGACTGACGGATGGGCGGGACGATAAGGAACAGACGCGGTAGCGGCGGTGACGCAGCCAATCTCTTTGGGACATTTTGTCCCAAAGAGCCGGGTTTGGGGAGGCTCCCCAACAAGCATTTTTGACGGCCCCCGGCCAGTCAAAAATGGCAAGTGTGGCCACACTTGCCCTGCTTGCCGTTTGTGCGCTCCCCTAAAAATAAAGCAAAGCACTATTGACCGTTTCGGTTATTTATGCTATACTGTTCAATGATAACCGAAACGGTTATTCAGAGAGGGGTAATACGATGGAAAAATTTCTTGCTCTATCAATCAAAAAGCAGGATACCATACGCAATGCGGCTCTGGCCTGTTTCGCAAAACATGGATATGAAAAAGCATCAATCAATGATATTGCGGTAGCGGCAGGTATCTCAAAGGCGTCTATCTTTCAGTATTTTGGGAATAAACAGGCACTCTACCAATATTTATTTGATTACTGCGCTGCCCAAATGAAACAAGCATATAACACGAGCGCATTGGAGGAAACCACAGATTTCTTTGACCGTGTATGGGAAGCCAGCGTTATGAAAGTGGAAAACTTGAAAAAGCACCCGCATATTGCATCGTTTATTGCAAGCGTGGCCGCAGAACCAATGCCGGAATTGAAAGGTGCCATATTTTCGGAAACAAACGAAAAATACATTGCATCGCTCGTTCTGCATGAGCAGGATTATAAAAAATTCAGACACCCGGAGGATGCAGAATTAGTGTTTCAGATGCTTATGCTGCTTGCAAAGGGTATGTCCGTTCAGTTGGAAAACGGAGTGGATTATGACGGCATGATGAAAGAGTTTCGAGAAATCCTAAATATGTTGAAGCACAACTTTTACAAGGAGGAATATCTGCTATGAGTGAACCTGTGATTGCCCTAAACAAGCTCACCAAAAGCTATGGAAAGCACCGTGGAATTGAGGAAATCAGCTTTACGGTCGAGCGCGGTGAGATTTTCGGCTTTATCGGCCCTAACGGGGCGGGAAAGTCCACCACCATCCGTACCTTGATGGGACTGTTGAAGCCCACCGGAGGAACCGCTTCTGTCTTTGGACTGGACTGTGGGCGGCAGGCATCTGAGATCGCAAAGGATGTGGGGTATCTCCCCAGCGAAAACTGTTACTACAACAGCATGAAAGTCAAAGAGATGCTTCTTTATACGGCGGAACTCTATGGAGTGGCCGGTCATAACAGGATGGAAGCATTGGCGGAACGGCTGAATTTGGATTTGTCCAGGAGGATCGGCGACCTGTCTTTGGGCAACAAAAAGAAAGTCGGCATCGTTTCGGCTTTGCTACCCTCCCCAAAGTTACTTATCATGGACGAGCCCACCAGCGGTCTTGACCCGCTGATCCAGCAGACCTTTTATGACCTGTTAAAAGAAGAAAATGAACGCGGTACGACGATTTTCCTGTCGTCCCATGTTCTGAGCGAGGTACAGAGGCTTTGTGACCGTGTAGCCATTCTGCGGGAGGGGAAGCTGGTCGGCGTTCAATCCATGAAGGAACTGCGGGGAAACGGCTACAAGAAAATCTCGTTGACAGCAAAAAACGCCATTCCAGAGGATTTATTTTCTATTCCCGGTACGGCTAATTTGGAGTGGGATAAGAGCAAAACTTCTGTATCCTTCATGTTTAGTGGAACCGTTATGACAATTATGAACCAGCTTCATCGGCTGGAGCTGGAGGATATTTTAATTGAGGAACCGTCATTGGAAGAAGTATTCCTCCACTACTACGAATAGGAGGTCGTTATGTTGATTTTTCGATTTGAATGGAAACGAAAACGAAAATATATTCTGATTTGGGCCGCAACTCTTGCGGTCTGTATCTTCTCCATGACGCCAGTGTATTATGGCATGATTGAAACGGTGGAAACTTTGCCTGTGGAATTTACACAGGGAGGCTTTTTTGAAACGGTTGGTATTTCTCTGGAGCTATTGATGGAGCCACTTGGTATGTACTCGTTCCTCACAGGCTTTTTTATGGTTGCAGGGGGGATTTTCGGGATGCACTTGGGGCTGTCGTTACATACAGAAGAGTGTACGGGAAATACGGCTGAATACTTATACACAAAGCCTTGTGGACGGAAACAGATTTATATGGGAAAGCTGCTATGTGCGCTTGCCGGAATATGTGTAACAGGGATTTTTTATCTGGCGACTTCATTTCTAACGATGACTCTGTTCCGTTTCGGATTTCCCATCGGGGAATTTTTCTTGGTGGCAGGTTCGTTTATTCTCATCTCCCTCTTTTTTGCACTATTGGGACTGATGGTTGGAATATTTCACCCCAATAATCGTTCCCCACTTCTGACAGCCGGATTGGTTGTGTTTGTGGAATATTGTATCACTTCTTTTTCGAGGACTGTCAATATCCGGGCAATCGGCTTTTTATCGCCGTTTTCTTTTTTCAGTCCAGCGGAAATCCACAATGCTGGAACTTATTCATGGGACTATATGCTCTGGTATCTGCTCCTGCTGTTTGGGTTTGCGCTGCTGGCATACTGGAAAATCTTGAAGCGGGATATTGCGTTGGCTGTGTAAAGGAGGAAACGAATGAAGGCGTTAGTGAAAAACGAGCTGCGCTTAACAAGAAAACTACTGCTGATCTGGATGGGAATTGTCTTGATTTTGTGTGGCTTCGCTTACTTTGAGTATTTGTCACTAAAGGAAAGCCTCAATGAGCTGACAGGGCTAATATCGAATTTTCCGAAAATTCTGAAAGCTATGTTTGGTGTGAGCGGTGATCTGACTTCTGCTTTGGGCTGGTATGGCTGTATGTATTATTGGGTCACGATGCTAACCAACAGCTATGCGGTCTATCTCGGTGTTTCGTGTGTAGCGAAAGAACAGGCGCAGGGAACGGCAGAATATCTATTTACAAAACCAGTGGGTCGCAACAAGGTTGTCTGTGCCAAAGCAGTTGCCTGTGTATGTAATTTGCTTGCACTTGCGGTATTCAGCGGGTTATGTAATTATTTTACCGCCATTTTACCGCTAGGCGGTTTAGAGCAAAGAAACGCTGCTTTTACCACCACATTGGGCCTGTTTTTGACAGGGTTGACTTTGTTTGCAATCACGCTTCTGGCCTCCAGCCTGACGAGAACCTATAAAGGGGCTGTTCGGATAGGCGCGGGAATATTATTGCTCTTTTATGGCATCAGCATCACCGCCGAATATCTTGAAGCTCCAATGCTGTACTGCTTAACGCCATTAAAATTCTTCGATGTTTACACAGTGGCAATAAGTGGAATACAGTTTTCGTTCTTCCTATTGGCTATGATAATTGCGATTGGTTCTGTTATCACAGCTCAAAAAGTTTGGACGCTCAGGGAAATTTGAAATGAACGATATGGATAGCTTCGAGTGGCTGCTATGTCCTGTCTGTAACAGTAAAACTCGTATCAAGCTGCGGTTAGATACTGAACTGAAAAATTTCCCCTTGTTTTGTCCTAAATGCAAACAAGAAACCTTAATTAGTGTAGAAAAATTTAAGATTTTAGTTATCACAGAGCCAGACGCACAGACGCAGAGCCGATAACACGCAGATTGAAAATGCGGTTATCGGCTTTTTTATTGAAAGGTACGACAACTGCTTTTTAGGAGGTAATGTCGTGTCTCTCTGCTTTGTCCGTCCCCCTAACTTGCCAAAAAAAGCCCAAGCCCAAGACAAGTATATTCTGTTATACAATGCGAAATTTGTTGTAATTTAGATAATCGTCTCACTTTATGCGCTTGCGTGGTATTTTTCCGCGCAGGCGTTTTTTGTTTGCCCAGCTTTGGGACAAGCTGTCCCAAGGTGCGGGGCGGCTCCCCCGGGTGCCGCTCCCCGCCGCCCTCCATATCGTTTCCCGCAACCCGACCACAAAAACGATATGGAGGTACATACAATGACTATCATCAACTTGCGCGACTTTTACTACTGGTATACCCAGGACGAATATATGGAAGTTTCTGACGATGTGGCCGAGGCGCTCCGGGCCAGCGTCCGCTATGAGGCGGCCTACCAGCGGCGGCTCTCCCGCCACAAGGCGCAGTATTCGCTGGACTGTGAGGACGGCATCGAGTATTCCGCCTGCCTGCACGAGCCCACTCCGGACGAGGTGCTGGAGCGCAAGGAGCGGTTCTGCCGTCTGTGGAACGCGCTGAACAGCCTGCCCCCGGCCCAGGGCCGCCGGGTGGATGCCTGCGTCATCCTCGGAAAGAGCTTTTCCGAGGTGGCGCTGGCCGAGGGCGTTGACGAAAGCGCGGTGCGGCGGGCCGTGGAGCGCGGGCTGGAGAACATGAAAAAGTTTTTGAAAAATTCCCGCTGAACCAGTCCGAAAACCATCCAAAAATGTCTCGGTTAATGAGAGGAAGTTTTTTCTTCTCCACAACTGAATAGCGGGCGGCCCCGGGTGAACGCGGGGAGCCGGGCGGCGGGTGCGCGGTGACTTCTCCCACGGGAGGACGAGCGACCAACACCACCGCCGCGAGTGGGGAGCTTGCCAGCCCCACGGCCACGATCCGCAAGGGACAAGCTGGCCGCTTGCCGCTTGGGGCCGCCGCACAAAGCAAGGGAACGCCGGGCCGCTAACTGCTGTCTTTTGACGGGCCAAACATACGGGCCCGGCGCTCCCCATCTTTACATAGGAGGCGGACTTATGGAATACGACCCCGCTCTGGCCGCTCTGCTGGCCCAGCCGTGGAGCAACAACGTGTGCCGGGGCTATGTCATCTATGCGATGGAAAACTGCGGCTTTTCTGCCGGGGACATCCGGCGCGTGGTGGCCGAGCTCTATGAAGTGTTCGACTGCCGGGGGCTGGAGGAGGCCGAGGCGCATTTTCTGGACAGCCCCTATTAAGTTCGAGACAATTTGTCCCAAGGTAGGGACAGGCCAAAGGGCAGCACTTTCCGGAGTGCTGTCCTTTCGCGTTTCCCCACCAACCCAAAACGCAAAAGGAGGTTTTACCGTGAGACTGACCGCACAAGAGCTGGAACAAATGAAAAGCGTGGACATCGGCGCGGTGAGCGCGGATGCGCTGGCTGACGTGAGCGGTATGGCCTTTGACCGCACCCTCCCCCGGGAGGAGCGGCTGGCCCGGTTTGTGAGACGGGCCGTCAATCCGTACTGCTTTAGCGTGGGCGGCGTGGGCGTGAAAATCGAGTTTGCCGAGGGCGGCCCCTCCCTCCAGGCGACGCTGGCGGCCTTTCTTATCCGGCAAAAGAGCGGGCTGTGACTGCTGTTGCGGCCCGTTCCTACTTCGAGACAAAATGTCCCGAGGCATCGACATCCTTGCTGATTGCCCCGGGCAGAGGTATAATATAGGTGTAATGTGATAGGGAAGGAGGAACAATGGCACGAGCTAAAAACAGAGGGTATCAGCAGACTTTGACCCCTACATACACTATCCGGCGCTGGCGTTTGGGCGAGTACATCCGCCTTTCCAAAGAGGATTTGAAAAAGGGCAAGGACGACAGCAACAGCGTGAAGAACCAGCGTGACCTGCTGGGGGACTTCTACCGGCGGCACATGGACGAATTTGAAAGCGCGGCTGAATATGTGGACGATGGGCATACCGGGACGGATGCCAACCGTGAAAACTTCCAGCGGCTCTTGGCCGATGTGATGAGCGGGAAAATCAACTGCGTGATTGTGAAAGACCTTTCCCGGTTCGCCCGGAATTACAGTGACGCGGGCAGTCTGATTGATAACCTGTTTGTGCAGATGGGCGTCCGCTTTATCTCCCTTGCGGAGAACGTGGACAGCTACCTAAACCCCGACAGCGTTTCAAACATTATCGTTCCGATAACTAACGTGATGAACGATAACTATTGCTACCAGACCTCAAAGAAAATCCGGCAGGTTTTTGATTATAAGCGGCGCAACGGCCAGTATATCGGCTCTTTCGCCCCCTACGGCTATATCAAAGACCCAAAGGACAAGCACCAGCTTATAGTGGATGCGGATGCGGCTGAAATCGTCAAGCGTGTGTATTCCATGCTCCTGCAAGGCTCGTCTAAAAGGGCCATCGCGCTGTACCTCAACGAACACGGCATACCCAGCCCCACGGCATACCGCCGCAAAAAGGGCCTGCCCGTTTCCTCGGCTGTGGCGGACGACCCCATGTGGGGGGCCCGGATGATACATGAAATCCTCACCAACCCCATCTATACCGGGGATTTGGTACAGGGCCGCCGCCGGGTGAAAAGCTACAAGGTACACCAGATTGAGGCTGTGCCGGAGGAAGAATGGGTGCGCGTCCCCGATACTCACGAGGCCATCATCACCCACGAAACCTTTGACAAGGTGCAGGCCCTGCTGGTACGCGATACCCGGACATCCCCCAAAGGGCGGGAAGTTCACCTGTTCAGCGGTTTTCTGAAATGTGCGGACTGCGGGAAATCCATCACCCGCAGCCAGAGCGGGAAAAATATCTATTACGCCTGCTCCACTTACAAGAACCGCTCCCGGACGGCCTGCTCCATGCACTCTATCAAGCACAACCGTCTGGAGGCCGCCGTTCTGTTCGCTATCCAGTATCAAGTGAACACCGCCGTTTCCTACTCGGAAATGATAACCAACATCAACTCGGCCCCGCTGAAAAAAAGTCAATCCCACCGCCTTAACGACCAGATAGCCGCAAAGGAAAAGGAATTGACCCGGATAACCCGCTACAAGCAGTCACTGTATCAAGATTGGAAAGATGGGGAAATCACCCAGCAGGAATACCGGGATATGAAATCCGATTATGAACGGCAGGCCGCCGAGCTTGCGGATGTGCTGGCCCGGCTGAACGCGGAACGTGCGGAGCTGGCAAACGGCGTTGACAAGGAACATCCGGCGCTGGTAGCCTTTGCAAAGTATCAAAGCATCGAAACGCTGACCCGTGAAATCCTCACGGACTTGGTAGACCATATCAAGGTTTACGAAAACGGCAATATCAGCGTTCATTTCAAGTTCGCGGACGAGTTCCGCAAGATTGCCGAGTACATTGAAATCAACACCACCGATACCGCCGAGGCGGGCTGACCCCCGCCAAAAGCAAAAACCCTTTTGACAGTGTGTTTTCCTAATAGGAGTTAATCATATCATTCCAGAAGAAGCAGAAATTGTTCGGATGATATATAAAAAATATTTGGAAGGACAAAGTCTAAATGACATTGCTGACTTGCTCACCAAAATGAGAGTAAGCACTATACGCGGAAATACTAGGTGGAATGGTTCCTCTATTCGAGTGATTTTAACGAACGAGAAGTATATCGGTGACGCTATGGCACAAAAGACATTTACGGTAGACTACTTGCTGAAAGACAGAAGAAAAAATAAAGGTGAATTACCTCAGTATTACGTGCAGAACCTCCATGAGCCGATCATTTCTAAAGAATTATATTATCTGGTGCAGCAGGAAATGAAAAGAAGTGCAAGCCTGAAGAAAAAAAGTATGTCTGGAGGCGTGGAAGAATCAGAAGGAAGATATTCTGGAAAATTTGCACTATCTAAAATCTTGATTTGCGGGGAATGCGGCAGCGAGTATCGCAGACAGATCAGAAAAAAGAATGGAAAAGCAAAAGCTGTCTGGCGTTGTGAGAATCGGCTGCGAAATGGAATTCGATACTGTCGCCATTCCCCGACTCTTGAAGAAGAAATGCTTCATGGAATCCTATTAAAAGCCATAAACCGTATGGCAGATCAAATACAGATAGGATCAAGGGAAGCAGAAGAAATATTTGAGATACAAACAGAAGAAATACCGAATCAGGCACAAAAAGAAAATTTGAATGTGACTGTCTTTGAATCCATTTACAGCAATATTGCTGACAATTTAGAAGATTATGAAAAAATGGAGATACATATCATAGAAGAACAACTGGGACAAGATAAAGTTAGAAATATGGTAATTCAGGATGTTATAGGAAAAAGAACGTATTTCCTAAACGAATATAATGAGCAGTTGGTCAGAAAGCTAATGAGAAAAATCAATGTGATCAATGCTTTTCAGATAGAGGTTGTATTTAAAACCGGGATTGTTATCGTAGAAACTTGGAGAAAATGATAAATAGGAAAGCTTTCAGCGAACAAGGAAAAAAATGATAGAAACTATATTTTTTTAGTTTTATCGTTTATAAAAGATAAAATGATGATTGTTGAGTTGATTTTCTAATATAAATGGGTTAAACTAAAAGAAAAACTGAAAGAAGGGGGTTCCCTATGATCAAACGTGAAATGTATATGAAGCGTATCCGTCCGTTTATTGGAAATGACTTGATTAAAGTTATGACTGGTATTAGACGAGCCGGAAAGTCAGTTATGTTAGAATTGATTCAGGAAGAACTGATTGCTTCTGGTATTGATGCAGATAATTTTATTTGTATTAATTTTGAAGATTTGCGCAATGTTCATCTTTTGAATGCAATGGCACTGCATGAAGAGATATTAAAACGAGCTGAGCAATTAAAAGGAAAAGTTTATCTTTTCTTTGATGAGATTCAAGAGGTTGAGGATTGGGAAAAGTGCATAAATTCTTTTCGTGTGTCACTGGACTGCGATATTTATATTACTGGCTCCAATGCAAAGTTGTTGTCTGGAGAACTTGCGACATATTTGGGTGGTCGTTATGTAGAGTTTGTAATTTATCCGTTTTCTTTTCTGGAGTTTTTAGAATTATACCATACAGTGAATCCCACTGCATCTGTACAGGAATGTTTTCAGAAATACCTTTTAGTCGGGGGAATGCCGTACCTTTCTAATATTCGATATGAGGAAGAACCATCAAAACAGTATTTAAGTGACTTGTTTAATTCTGTTCAACTCAAAGATATTGTGAAAAGAAACAAAGTTAGAGATGTAGATCTTTTGGAGAGGATCATTGCTTATGTAATGGCTAATGTAGGAACTACTTTTTCGGCATCTTCTCTTGTGAAATTCCTGAAGAATGAACACCGAACAACTTCTACAGATACAGTGTTAAATTATATCAAATATTGCTGTGATTCTTATTTGTTTTATCAAGTCAAACGAGAAGATTTGCAAGGAAAACAGATATTGACAACGAATGAAAAATATTATATTGCGGATCATGGCATCAGAGAGGCTGTTTTTGGCGGAAATATGCGTGATATCAATTTGGTTCTTGAAAATATCGTCTATATGGAACTTGTTCGTCGTGGATATAAAGTAACGGTTGGTAAGACTGGTACGAAGGAAATCGATTTTGTATGTGAGCAGCGTGGAGAAAAACTCTATGTTCAAGTTGCCTATCTGTTAGCTGATGAGAGTACTGTGAACAGGGAATTTGGTGTATATGATACGATCAGAGATAACTTCCCCAAATATGTCGTTACAATGGATGAAATTGATATGAGCCGTAATGGCATCAAACATCGAAATATTCGAGATTTCCTGACTGCTGATGAATGGAACTAAAGAATAACCTGCTTATAAGTATAAAGATGTGGTAAGAGAAAATTAGCTTCAATAAATTGGACTGTATCAATAAAAAGACACGATTTTTAAATATATTTTCTGGGAACGGCTAGATTCCTTGCTGACCCCAGAATGTTGTTTCCATTTCGTCTGGTGATAATCAGCATAACAGCTGGACAACTCTTTTGTGCGAGAAATAGATTTTGGTTTTACTGTGGACATAGGTGGGAGCTGCATAGAACGCATCAGGCGGTACACTCGACCGATGCTGATGTAAATGCCATAGTCACGACCGAAGATATATGTGATTTTATGAGCACCGATGCGTTTATCGTAGCCAGCATAAATGTGTAGAATGATTTGTTTGGACTATAGTCAATAAAGTGGACACAATTTATAAAGAAAAGTGCCGAGTACAGCTGCTTAGTGCTGTGCCCAGTACCATTCTTCTTTTTCATTTGGTGTCATCATTCCGAGAGAACTATGCGGTCTCTTGGCATTATGGAATCCTTCGATGTATTCGAATACAGATAACCGGAGTTCCTGCAGAGAATGATATGTTTTACGGTTAACTTCTTCTTTTTTGAGGTACTTGAAGAAACATTCACAGCAGGCATTATCGAAAGGATATCCTTTCTTGGAAAATGACTGTACAACATTCAGAGAATCCAATAACTGCCGGAATGCAAATGCAGTAT
>NZ_FRAH01000151.1 GCF_900142265.1 Anaerotignum lactatifermentans DSM 14214
ATAATATTTCTACCAGTCAATTATGAAATATTTTACAGAATAATGGGGTGGCTATCTGCTCTCTTGTTTGTGCTACTTTACGACACATGAGCATTTGCACCAGGGTTGTCGTTGCCGTAACCTTCCAGAAGGTTAATCACGCCCCAGATACCAAGGCCAGCGCCCAGGGCAATCACGAGAGTCTGAAGAACATCCACAGCAGAGTTAAAGAATTCCATAATGTACCTCCATAAAATTTGATTGATTTTTGATTGATTACGGAAGGCACACATTTTCCTCGAAGGTAATCAACCGCCGGTTTCCTCGGCGGCTTCGTCCCCGGACAGGTCTATCGAATAGGCTGCAAATTGTTCGTCCGGCCTCAATTTGAGCCTGGCAGACAGAAAACGCTCTATGTCGAAGGCGTTTTTCTTGTCGTAGTCGGAAAGGTATTTGTAGTTCGGATGTTTGGTAATATCAAACTTCTCCGAAAGGAACGGCCTTACGCCGCGCAGTTGCAGGATGCACTTGCCGCCATCCATAACGGCCAGCTCATCCTGGCTCATCAGCTCTTTTCCGAGCTTCTGGTAATTGAGAGAGTGGGAGGTTTCCCGCCCACGGTTCTCGCCGGTATTGTAGGTGTCGATTGTCTCTTTCCCAAGGGATGCCGCCAGCTCCTTTAAGGTGGTCGGCTCCTTGCCGCCCAGGAATACCGTGGCATCCATGTTTCCGATGATGGTGTCGGCGTTGTCTTTGTAAATCGCTTTAAGCTGGCTCTGCGCCTGGAGGACGAGGCAGGCGGATACCTCACGACTTCGAATGGTTGCGACCAGTTTCTCCAGCCGTGGGATCTGCCCGATGTTGGCGGCCTCGTCTATGAGGCAGCGCACATGGACTGGCAGCCTGCCGCCATACACATCATCAGCCTTCTCACACAGCAGGTTGAAAAGCTGGGAGTAGGCCATAGCGATCAAAAAATTCATACTGTCCTCGGTGTCGCTCATGATTAAAAACAAGGCTGTCTTGCGATCTCCGAGGGTATCCAGTTCCAGCTCGTCATAGGCGGTCAGGTCCCGGACCTCCTGAATGTCAAAAATAGAGGTTCTGGCCGCCGCGCTGATAAGGATACTTTTGGCTGTCTTACCCGAAACGAGTTGTCAAGGACTTTTTAATCAAATTCACAGAAAAGCCACAAAAAAGTGCCAGAAGCACTTCCATGCTCCTGACACTCAGGTGGGTGAGGTTACTTGCGTCTGCTTAACAGTTCATCGCAAAGATACGCATATTCTGGCAACTGGTCGATATAGGTTTTCCAACGCCGTTTGATTTCGGCCAATTCCAGCGGGTCGGCTTCTTCTATCGCGTGGTCGTTGCCTGTCATATACAGAACATCCATCGCAACATCATCCAGGCACTCGTGACAGAGATCGGCGGCAGACTCTATCCTCCTTCCGGTATCAACATAAAGCGGGTTTAGGCCAATCGCTAGCCAGACAAAGCCCACTTTATCAGACCATAGCAGTTCAAAATTAGTGCTTTGTTGAAGATGCTCGGCAAACACCTTTCGTACCCGTTCAATCTCAGTTTTCTCTTTTTCTGTGTACAGCATTTTCATGTCCTCCTTGGCTAAAAGTTTTGGTGTGTACCATCATCAGTTTAACACAAGGCGGCTGGCTTTATCAGCCGGTCACATCT
>NZ_FRAH01000062.1 GCF_900142265.1 Anaerotignum lactatifermentans DSM 14214
TTTCACACTCCTTTACAATCTGCCAAATCCATAAAAATGCTTCACCCAATAGGAATTCCCCAAGTTTGCATAGCCGATGGGATCGCCGCAATGCAGCATCTGGTTATCACCTACATAGATTCCGATATGTGTCACCGGTTTATTGGTTTGGTACGTGCCTGTAAAAAACACCAGATCTCCCGGCTTGACTTCGTCTTTTGACACCGGTGTACACTGGTTATAAATCTGCTGTGCTGTTGTTCTGGGCAAGTTATAGACTCCGGAATGGGTATATACCCAACATACAAAGCCGGAACAATCGAAGCTGGTTTCCGGAGTACTTCCGCCCCATTGGTAAGGAAAGCCGATATATTTCGTGGCTTCCTGCATCAACTGTGCGAATGTGGCATCGTTGAATGCTTCCCCAGGAATGCCTGTGATTTTGTCTGTCGCTGAGTATCCATACTTGATAAAGAGATATAGATTTCGGATTTCCACCTTTTCTGTTTCCGTAAACTCATAGGAAAGGTAGTCTTCCAGTTCCTCATAAATCTCGTCATCTTCTTTTTCACCCACAAAACAATCCACAAAGCCCGCATAGAATTCTTCATCAAAATCTGTCATATCCTTTGTAAAATAGAGAATATAAAAAAAGGACTTGACTTTGATATCGTCAAATCCTTCTTCTTCCAATGATTCTATTGTCTGATCCAATTCCTCAAAGGCATCCATCATTTCTTCCATGGCTTTGGAAAGTTCCGCATCAATATCCGTTGGAATAGGTCCGCCATCGAATACGATTCTTGCAACCTCCTGACTGAATCCTGCTTGTGTATTGAAGATAGAAACCATAACCAGCAGCGGTATCAGCATCACGATTACAATACCTGCCACGATACTTGCCAGCAGTGTCCGCACTCGTTTGTCTTCTGCCAGCTCCAACGCTTTCTTCGTCATAACGGCAACTGCCATAGGACTTGCCATTTGCCTCACCTTCTTTTATTTCTTAAAACATAACATCCATTTCGTCTTCTGGATTCATTTCCATAAACTCATCCATCGTACAGGTTTCTCCCAGATAATTGATGCCGTCTTTCAACGGATAGTATGCATCATCTTCCAAAGGAAACGGTTTTTTTGATAAAATGGTACCCCAGTGATTTATGGAAACAACCTTCTCCAGCGTAACTGGATCACCACTAAAGCCCTCTGACTCTCTGACATCATAGCAGTATAAATCAAAAGGCACCGTATCTCGATCAATACGTGCATTGGTAAAAATCACCACAACATTATCAATTTCTGCTAATTCAAAGTCTTCATCTCTTGCGTCTTTCATCATGTAAATCTCTCCCTTTTATGTTTTTTCTTTTTGATAGGTTTAGTGTTTTTCCTTTTTGATTTCTACTTGCCTCCAGCACTGCCAAACAAATCCTCTTTATACTGCGGTGCTTTTACTACCAGATGGTAAACTTCTGAGCCATGGCGGAACACACAGACACCTCTCAATGGGTTGCTGATCAGGTCGAATAAGCACTCATCCAGCCTGAGCATTTCCATATATTCCTTCTTTGAAATATTACCAGGATTAAATAAAAACTGATGCGTCGGAATGGCAAACATGGGTTTTGTCATTTCTCTCACATCAGCTCTGTTGAAGTCTTCGATATTCTGGCTGGCAATGATGACGGCACTGCCTTTTTTACGCACACGCTTCATGGCATTTCGGATGTATTCGATGGCAGTCATGTTTGTCAAAAACAGGTACAGCTCGTCAATAAATGCTGCCGTATTCCCTTTGGACAGCAGGGCATCAGACATAAAAGAAAGGACATTGAACAGCATAGCATTTCGTATCGCCGTATCCGCATCTGTAATGCCCTTTGTGCCAAAGCAGATAAATCGATTGCTTGTGATGTTGGTGTGTCCGTTAAAAAACTTGCTGTCAGCACCAATGCAGATGGATTTCAGTTTCAAACATAAATCCCTGACCGTTTCTCTGGTATAAATATTTCCCTTTCTTTCTTCATATTGGTTCAGTTCTTTTTCCACAAGGCGATATAAATCTGACAGCACAGGGTAGTCTGTGTGTTTTAATTCTGAAAAGTCAATATCCTCTGTAATGCCTTTGCTTTCGTACAGCTTTTCCAGAAATATCTCCAGCACATCGATTTCCGCACTGGTAAAGTCTTTGTAGGCACGAAAAAAATCACGAAGGAATGAGATATGTCTTGGCAGCACCGATCCGCTGTCTTCCTCCCAGCGTTTTGGTTCCAGCACGTTAATGATGTACTCTCCCTCCATCAAGTCGATATAACAGCCATCCATATTGACTGCCAAATCTTTGTACTCAAGTTCAGGATCAAGGCAGACGATATCCATTCCACTTTCTCTCATGTTGCAAAGGAGCAGTTTCATAAGATAGCTTTTGCCTTGTCCGCTATTGCCAAGTATCAAGACATTTGCATTGGTTTTATCGTCTGTCCTTCTTTGAAAGTCAATGAAAAGGTTGCTTCCATACTTATCATGCCCGATATAAAAGCCTTGCGGATCGGCTTTGCCCGAGTAGTTGAAGGGATAGAGATTGGCAGCACTGGTTGCTGGTATGACGCGCTCGAACTGCTCATGAAAGGCATTGTTTCCGCAGGGTTGTGTACTTTCAAAGCCTTCTTTCTGTCTTAGAAATAATTTATCTACAGATATCTTAGAGCGTGTCAGCTCCGCCTCCACTTCTGCCTGCATTTCTTTCAGCTTCTCCAGTGTTGGCGTAGATATTTCAATGAACACAGCACAATGCACCAATGGTTCTCTGTCCCTGTGCATCTGTGCAATCAAGTTCATAACATCGTTTAAGTTTGACTCTGCAATAATTTCCTTTTGTATATTGCCGGAAGAACGGTTCATTCTGTTCCTGCTGGCTGCGTTGGAAATGATTTTTCTTTCTTCCGCTGGTGTAACGTGTCTGGTATAAACTCTTAGTGTAACGCCGGAACGGTCGCCTAAATGCCTGAGCAGTGCCTGTTCTTCTGTGTCCGTTGGGTATTCACGCACCACCCATGTGCTTCTGAAACTGCTGCCGCAGATATAGTAATCAGGGTAGAACTTCAGCACAGAAGGTGCACACATATCCAAAAACTCTTTGATCCTGACCTGCTCTTTTTCTTCTTCCGTTTTGGGAATATAGGCTTTTGTTTTCTTTGTTCTGCTGATTTTCAACGGTATGCATCCCCCTTTACAAATCTCTCGCCGTCATAGTCATCAAAGTAAACTTGCGTGATGTTCTGGACGAAATAAACGGCATAGAGCCTTTTGATGTCCTCCTTACTTGCCTGGCGGTAGGAAAATCCTGCATCCTTCAACAGCTTCGTCATTCTGCTGATGCCTGTCTGCACTTCATTTGTTTCCGGATTATAGTTGCGAAAACGGAGGATAAACAAAAACTCTCTTGCAGAAGCTGTCTGTATCTGCACTCTGTCCAGATGGATCAGGTCTTTTTCCAATATCTCTCGCACCTTCGGGCTTTCTTCTTCTTCCAGACGCTCTTTGTAAAACATTTTGTTCTGATCGAAGTTTTCTCTGGAATTGATACAGGAAAACTCAATGGAATCCAGCCCTTTGATGACGCTGGACATCGCCATGATTTTTGTTTTTACTGCCGTTTCCGAAAGCACTGCAATGTTATCCGGCTGTACCAGAAAGTAGACCAGATACTCATTGCCGTATGTTTCCACGCCAAGTGCATCAATATTTCTGGCGCCTATTTCTTCTCTGGTAGATTTCTTCTTTCCAATTCTCATTCTTGTCATCGACAAACCTCCAATAAAAAATCTGTTGTGTTGTCACAAAAAACCGAAAGGCAAAACGGATATAGTCTGAGATATTCAGTTCGTTATCAATACGCAGTGTCAAAAAGGCGAACACTCCAACCATTACCCCCGGCACAATCCAGTCCAGAGCCGCCGCAAAGACGGCAGACAGCACCGCGCCTATGATGATGATCAGCATATCCCGCAGTGTCCAAAGGAACATGGTACTTTTGCCTTTCAGGTTTTCCGGATAGATATACATTGCTTCTCACCTGCCTTTTATGCCATCTCACAGTACTGTTCCGTTTCTCCAAACACCGCATCTTCGATATCTGCAATGGACAAATCTCTGCCTAAAACAGCAATGCCGTTCTCATAGGCAGTTTTGATTTCCTCACGCATTCCTTCCGAAATGATGCTGCCGCAAACCAAAAGTTCATCACACCTGCAAAGAAGTGCTTTCCCCATTTCCTGTCCCAGACTGCGTTCTTCCGGGACTTCATCGTCTAAAAACTGTGTGAAAACACAATGTGGTGCGATGGCACAGTTCCCTTTCATTGTTTCTTCTCTGGCGTATTCGTTCGCCTTTGCTATATTTTTTTCTGGTTCTCCCCTCAATGGTGAACAGATATATACCATTTTCATTTTGAAAACCTCCCTTACATTCCCATGTTCATACCCATATCTGTGTCTTGATTTATGTCTTCTTTCTGCTGTTCTTCCAACAATTCTTCTGGTGTGAGCTTTCGGAAACTGTCCTCACCGTATACCACACCAAGACCTCTGCCGTTATCCCAATCAGGAAATACCGTTCCCATATCATCCACGAACTTGACCGTTCCTCTTGTTCCATCAGGCACCGGATTATATGGATCATCCATATGAATTAATTGAATTCTTGTACCTGGTGGGAACAATTCTCTTGCTCTTTCCGCCATTCTTCTTCCTTTGTCTGCCCAATTCATAAAACTCATTCCTTTCATCTAACAAAATACAAAAAAGGACAGAACCATACATAGTTCTGTCCTTTATCGTAATTCATATTGCTATATCTACTGTTTTATTTTGCTTTCATTTTTTCTTCTAATTGTTCATACCAGCGAATGAATTCTTCGTCGCTTTCATTTTCTGCCAGCTCTGAACGATCAAAATCTTCTGGAAGTTCCAAGGTATAATCAATACCGTAAGTTTCTTCCATAAAACGATACATTTCTTCTAAACGTTCGTCTTCTTTTAACTTTATGTTTTGTTTTAAAGCGTCAAATAGTATTTCGTCATAAAAAAATGCGTCCTCCATCATGAATAAATTGTTTTCCAGAAATTCATACACATCTTCTCCCGGTTCATAGTCCAAATAACAATGACTTGGGCGAATCCACTGTTTGACCCATTTTTTCAGTTTTAAATCATCCGCATCTTCTGTAAAACTTCTGAAAAATTCAACAGCCGCATCGAAACATTCTTTTCCATAATCTTCCCATGGTATTTCGATAGGAGCACTTACGATAGTATAGTAAATCAGCTTCTCGCCATCACTAACAAAAAAACCTGTTTCTTCTACAAAAAAGTCATCTCCGTCATCTTCATAACTCATTTCAATTTTCAGATCTTTTTTGTGCATATTTTTCAGAAAATCTTTATACTCCTGTTCTGTCAAAGGTCCATGGGTTTTGATCCAGTCTATGGTCCATTCATGGAAAGATTCTAATGTTCCCGAAAAACCCCAACGTCCACAGCCAAAAAAAGAGGCACTCTTATTTTGTTCCGACAGGTTTCCACAATACTGAATCCCATATTGTCCATAAAAACTCCAGCTGTTTAAAACTGGCTGAAACAGAGCAATATCTTCTTCCTTCCAATCTCCTACTAATGTGAGTGTTCCATTTGCACTTGTGATATTTGCCATACTTTTTCCTCCTTTACTTTCTGATTGCTTATCTAAAGTATATCACGGAATCAAAGCATTGCAAACAAATATGATTATTCCATTCCTTTTGTTTTGTTCCTTCTTCTTTCATCTGCCTGCGATTCTTCCTACATTACGTGCCATATTGACTACGGAATTTACGGAATATACCGTACTCATTGCGTTGAAACGCATACTGGTATCCAATCCAAAGTTCTGTGCGATTCTCGGCACCTCTGTGCTGGAAAGCATCAATCCGATGCCAAGCAGCATATTTGCGTTATAAGTGACAAGTCCTGCAACCAGTACAATGGTCTGTAAAAACGCTGTCAGGCAGAGAGCTGCCACCTGTTTGCACCAGGATACGAATCCGTCGCTGTATCCTCTTGGCACACTGAACAGATAAAGACTGCCAGTTGCCATCATGACAAGAAGGATACCGCCTCGTTTTAAGTTTGCAAAAAACACTTTGATGACCGCATATCCAATCAGTATGACAAACACGATAGACACCACCACATTCGCACCAGGCGTTTCAAAGCTGCCCAGTACCATAGTGGCAATGGCACCAAGTTTTCCTGGTGAATCCGACATACCTGCAATGGCACCAATCAGTTCATTTGACAGATTAATGCAGAAGACATAAAGGTCGATAGGTACTACAGTAAACAGGCTGACGGCGAAAAAACCTTTGATGATATTTAACGCCAAGTCCTGAAAACTTCCTTTTCCTCTCTGTGCATCAATGGCTGTGTCAAACACAGCCACTACAATACCAACGATATACAACGCCCAGGCGAAATAATAAAAAAAGAGCAGGATTGCTTTGATCCAATCCAGCTCAAAAAGTTCCGCCCCCATCATATTGATCATACTGAAAAACTCACCGAAGAATGTGATCAATTTGCCGTAGATCCAGTCACAGAACTGATCCAGCACACCGTCTACGGCGAAGTCCAAGCCAAACATATTTTTCATCACCTTCGCTTTCTGTTATTCCATGTTCATACCACCTTCTATGTGTTCCTCTGAGATCTCCTGTTCCGTCTGCGGTATCAGTTCCAGCACATCTTCGTCTTGCTCCAAAATTTTACGCATGGTTTCAATCAGGTTTTCCATATGTTCCTGCCATTTGTTCCAGTTGGTTTCTTCAAACCAGCCGTTCCATTGATTGTCCTGCGTATTTTTTCTTGCGGATTCCAATGTTTTGGAAAGATACTCGCACATCTCTTTAACGGATTCCTTTTCCACAAGAAACGAAACCACTTTTTCAAAGGGGTTATTCGGGAGATACTCCCATTCGTCTATGGTACCATTTTGAAAGCTTTCCATCAGTTCCGCAATCAGCATTGTACTGCTGTGGAACTCTCCGTTTTCCGCAGCAGGCGGTCTGCACCATTCGTCTAATTTCAGCTGTTCCAACAATTCCTTTAAGCGCAGACAGCCGTCTTCCGGAATATGGTTTCTGATCCATTCCAAGACATCCAGACCTTCATCTGATTCAAATGCTTTTACACCCCAGCATCCCATCATCATTCCTCCTTTTTTCCATAAAAAAAGCCCTTATTCTATTTAGAATAAAGGCTCAATTCATATCTATTTTTCTAACTTCATTTCCATATTTCAACTGCCATTGTGTAATAAACAAATTCTATTTTTTCTCCTTGCTTGTAAGATGAGATTTCATTTCTTTGAGTTCTAAAATTTTTTGATATATTTTGAAATCTTCATCTTTAAATACATCAAATATAACCCTTTCAATCTTTTGACTGTTCTGCAAAAATTCAACAACGGTTTCTACAGCTATTTGTGCTGCTTCCTTATTGGGAAAAGCAAACTCTCCTGTTGAAATACAACAAAAAACAATACTTTTTAAACCTTTTCTTTCAGCCACTTCCAGACAAGACTGATAACACTTTTTCAAAAGGTCACATTCTTTTTGTGTCAGTTCTTCTTTTACAATAGGTCCTACTGTATGAATCACATATCGACTTGGAAGATTATATGCGGAAGTTATCACCGCTTGACCTGTCGGTTCTTCATAGTCTTCTCCATACTTTTTCCTCTGCACCTCCATATATTCCATACATTCTGCACGAAGCTGTATCCCAGCCGAAGAATGTATAGCATTATCGATACATTTATGACATGGAACAAAACACCCAAGCATTTGAGAGTTGGCAGCATTTACAATGGCATCAGCTTTTAATCTTGTAATATCCCCCTGCCAAAGGTAGATACGATCTGCAAAAGGAAACTGAACATTCAGCATTTCTTTCACCGTTGGCAAATCATTGGTTTTTACAATTCCTTTTTCCACTGCCTCCTCTTGTAAAAATTCATCCTGTATCTGAATAAATTCCTTAGATACAGGTTTTGGCATACGGATATTCATAAGAGAGCGCATCATCTGACGTTTTTGTTTATCTTTTACTATGGCATCTTTATATACAACAGAATCTTCGCATAAGTATTGAACCAAATAATCAAGCCGTTCTTTTTGATCCATATTTAACACTCCTTCAAAATTGACAATATCTCTTTGATATCTCCATCGATACATAATGACTTTCTTCTGATTTCTTCTGGTGCCCATGCCTCATTTAAATTGATACACACATAAAATGATTTTTTCCACTGGCTTGTCATTTCCCAGAATGGATACTTGATAATGACCGGTGTATTTCCACCCACACCCAGCTCCAGAAACAGTATCTTTTCGTTTTTATTTTTAGCCAAATAATGATGATATCTTTGTGCTGCTTCCTCCCAATTTTCATCCTCTACAAAATATTGGTCACAGCGAAGATTGACTTCTATATTTCCTCCACAGACAGGACATTTTGGTACGAGAGATGATGGAATTTTGCAGTCTGATTGCTCTTTTATCATTTCGCGCACGATTTTTGCATTATCATATAATTTTTTATGACAGGCTTTCGCACATTGAAAAAGACCATAATCCCCTTGTGTTACAAATATTCTTTCTGGATCAAAACCGCATAACTGAAATTGATGATCCACATTCGTAGTCAAGACAAAATAGTCTTTTCCACTTATTAATTCTAATAAATCTAAATATGGTTTTCCTTTTTCTACATCATACCTGTTCAAATAAATATGCTTGCTCCAATACGCCCACTTTTCTTCCTGTGTTGGAAATGGATAAAAACCAGCTGAGTACATATCTTTCAGCCCATATCGTTGAATGAAAGGTTCAAAATTCTCTTCAAATCTTTTGCCGTCATAAGTAAATCCAGCTGCTGTAGAAAGTCCGGAACCGGCACCAATGACAATATGTTCTGCAGAATCAATTCGTTCTTTCAAGGCATGAATTTTCTCATCCAATGTAAGATTTTGTTTTAATTTCCATTTGCTCATATTCACAGCCTCCTTTCAATGGCTCCAAAGGGACAAACATCGTAACAATTCCCACAGTGCAGACAGTTTTCCTGATGGATCATAACAGGTTTTTTGCTGATATCTATACATTTCTGCGGACAGTTAGCGTAACATATTTTACATCCACGACATTTATTTGTTACAAAATATCCCTTTTGGCTCGCTTTTCCATTGCCGATTGAAAATGTATCTCGAAAAATCGGCACAGAAGACAAATCGAAATACTCTCCCTTTCCTTCATAAAGCCAAAAAACCTCAAGTGCGGCTCTGCTTTTTTCTGTTGGATATATTTTTTCCATATATGAATTTTCTCTAAACACTTCATCCAAACGACTTTGTCCAATATTTTTAACTTTCCCCTGTACCGTAATGGATTTTTTGCTCAGAGAATCTTTGCTGTTTGTCATAGCGCTGATAGAAACATATTCCTTCGCCATCAACTGCCGATAAAATGCTTTTCCTTTGGCAGTAATAAAATAAATACCCGCTTCATCTGCAAGCATAATGTCAATCACCCTTGTGCAAGGCAGTCCGTTTTCATCGATAGTTGCAAAAACAGCAGAATGTATTTCATTTTTTAACATATTCAAGTAATCTATTGTTCTCATTTTTTCATCTCCATAAATTCGTTGACAGATTTTATCCCAATAGTATAATTAAGTATATACATCCAATTTGATACTATTGAATAAACATAAGAAATAAGGGACGTGATTTTATGACAAAAGAAGCACCCGAATGCCCAGTAGAAATGACACTGCAGCTTATCGGAAATAAGTGGAAAGTACTGATCATCCGCGATCTTCTGGAAGGAACAAAACGTTTTAATGAACTGATGCATTCTGTAACAGGGATTACACAGAAAGTTCTGACCAGCAATCTTCGTTCTATGGAAGAAGCAGGTCTTTTAACGAGAAAAGTATATCCCGAAGTTCCTCCAAGGGTAGAATACACACTTACAGAAACCGGCTATAGTTTAAAGCCTATTTTGGACTCCATGTTTATGTGGGGTACTGAATATAAAAAGAAATTTGTATAATTCAGAAAACACAGCAGTTAATTTTTCTGCTGTGTTTTATATTTTTCTCCCCATTCAGCCATTGTTAAAATCACTGGTTTCAAACTTTCCCCTAACTCTGTAGGCAAAATACCATTCTCACAAGTGATTAATCCGTTTTTCCATAAAGTATCCAAAGTTTTTTGATATGTTTTTTCTGACATTGCCGTCATTTTTTGTAATTCACTGCTTTCCAAAACGCCCAAGAGTATATATCCCAATAGAATGATACACTCTCTGTCTTTTAAAAACAGCAAGGTTGTTTCAACAGGGCATTTCGGTAAATTTTGATATTCCATATCATTCATTTCATTCCTCTTATATTTATAAGGGCAGCATAGTCACTATACTGCCCTTTCTTAGTATCAGCACTGGTATGTTCTTGGCGGATTCCCGGAAAAATCAGCAATGACTGCTTTTGCATCTTCCAGATAAAAAACTTCAAAAATGGGGTTATCCGCTGTTTTATACTGTCCTTTCACAATGGGATTAGCCATACAGCTTTCTTTGACTTCCATGTTGTTCTCAAATACCGCTTTGCCGCTGAGTCTGATCCAAGCATATTCAGGACTGGAAACCGAAATCTCAATATATGGATTTTCCTGCATATCTTTGTACACTTCTTTTGTATGGTTTGTACAGAACCATAATCTTCCATCTTTCTCAAAACAGAACATAAATGGTCTGCATTTTGCCTTTCCATCTCTGCCCACTGTAGCAAGATACTGTACTGGATTTGCCTGTAAAAATTCTACAACTTCTTTCATATTCTTTACCTCCTAAAGATTAAAATTAAAATTTACCGTTTTCATTTGCCCATGTGGAAGGATCTGCAATGGTTTCCATTACATCCCAGTGCTCAGCGATCTTACCGTCTTCAACTCTCCAAAGGTCATAATAGCTGGTCGGAGCACCGCCGAAAGTACCTTCACTAACTGCCAAAACATAATTGCCTTGTGCAAGAACCATGTGTGTTTCATCATAAATCATTTCGATTCCCTGTTCAGCAAGAGCTGCTAAGGCTTCATTTAATCCAGAAACACCATCTGCAATACCAGTGTTATGCTGAATGTAAGTATCAGCATCAAAGTACTCTGGAGTTTTTTCAAGATTATTCCCCTGCATTACATCATAAAGGAAGTTTTTCACGAGAGTTCTGTTCTCCTCCGTTTTATCCAAATCTTTCAACTCCATTGCACCATCGATCTGCGTATATCCGGAAGGATTTGGCTCAGCTAAGGAAGCAAGGTTATCCCAATGTTCCGCAATTTTTCCATTTTCGTCAAATCTGAAAATATCAAAAGCTACCTGTTCTCCAGCACCTGCAAAATTGTAAACTGTCTGCAGGAATACATAATCTCCATCTTCACAGGCACGAATATTATTTACCGTTGTTTCTTCTGGTGCGGAAGCAAGATAACGAACAGAATCTTTAAATGCCTTTCTTCCGGTGCCATATGCCAGATTGTGCTGAATATATCCTTCTGCCATTAATTCATCAGCCACAGTTGTATCTCCGCTTGCAAAGCTGTTAATCAAAGCAAGGGCTTTTTCTGTATGGCTCATTTCTGCTTCTTCGTTATTTCCTGTAACATACTGACTAATGAATTCTGTTGAAACCATCGTTCTGTTATTTACAATCGTTGTTTCTGCGTTTATTTCCTGACCATCAACGATCACTTTTCCACTTCCAACAGTAAAGCTGATTGTTTTTCCATCAACCTCAGCGGTTACACTTCTGTTCTGGCTATTCCATACTACTGTACCCCCCTCTATCTTCGACTGCTTTTCGAAATTCCACAGTGGTATCAGCAAGTGCTGTACTGGCAGTAAATGCACTGATTAGTGCGGCTGTTAAAATAACAGTGTTCTTTTTCATTTTCTTTTCCTCCTTAAAAATATTGCTGATTTTTTACATTTCTTTTTTCTTACAGGTTCATCATAATCGAAAGAAAAGAATAAGAAAAGTACGCACTTTCAAGTGCTATGGTTACCACGATGATACTATTGGACAGTTTCTAAAAGGATACCTTTTTGAGATTTCAACGATTTCAGAGCATTTGCACTCAAATAAAATTTTTTCATTATTTTTGTTAAATTCCAAGAATATTCCAGATATAAGTCGGTGCTGTAATAGCAAACACCAGACCAAAGAACAGGATTGTCACTGGTGCAAAATCAAATTCGCCATGTTTTTTGTAATCGAAATAACACATCGCGAGTTTGACAAAAAGCAAGATCGCCAGCACGCAATCCACCACTGGAAAGATAACGTTATTGGTTACGGTTTTGATCTGACCGGCTGCTGTTTTCCAAGTGCTTTCAATGGCTGTGGAAACCTGACCACTATCCGGTGCCGCAAATACTGGCGGTGCGAAGAAGATCACTGCTATAAGCACAACCATTGTCAGCAAAAATACCCTTTTCCATCTTACTGCCATTCTTCTTCTCTCCTTTCATAGAAAAGGGGCAGCCTGAAGACTGCCCCATATTTCTCAAAACTATTTTATTTACTCATTGCTTTTTTATCAATAACCTGTTTTGGGAAGCGTTACCGGCGGTGTATTCACAGTCCACACCGTTGTGTTCCAGCTGGTCTTTGCACTTTCCCATTCATTGCCGTATCTTCCTCCTACATCTGCTCTATTGACGATACGGTAATCTTTCGGCATATTCGGCATTACCTGACAGAATACAGACATATTTTCAAGCATCTTAAAACCAGGGCTTGCCTTCGGGAATTCCAGACGCACATCTGTTACATATTCCCCATTTGCCAAGCCAAGTACATTTGGATGGAGGCTATATTCATAGCTGTTCTTTGTCAGAAGATTTTCCGCAAGCACACGATAATCCCTGTAGTTCGTTTTATAAGTGATCTTATAATACATTCTTTCGGAATATGTCCCTGTGACGATCTTCAACGCTCTTGTGGCATCTGTTGGAATCCTGTCATGAATATAGAAGTTTTCCAAAGTGCCGGAGGAGCCGTTCTGCACTTCATAAATGTCATACTGGATGGTCTGTCCAGGAGATGCGGCGTTTGGTCCTTTTTTCTGAATGGTCAAGTTCAAAGAAATGCTGCTGTTCAGCACTTCAAATCTGACGATATCGCCGTTGTGCCTGATTTCTGCCAAAAGTGTTTTATCATTCAAAGCGTAATATCTTGGTGCGGATACTTCTTTGATGGTATAGACACCTACCGGCAATCCCTTAGACGCCGCAACACCATTGCTGCCAGAAGAAATCTTATCAACCAAATTTCCTGTGGTGTTATAGATTTCAAATACTGCACCAGACAATGGAGAACCGGCAGGAAGACCTGTCAGTTCATTGAACTCGGAAGAACGTTTTGTAATGACGATCTGACCGACTTCCGGTGTATTCTCCCACTCGATTTCTGTTGTTCTGCCTTTCTGCACATAGAATGTTTTCTCGCTGTTGTCAGAGATATATCCTTCTGCAGGTTCTAATTCTCTGAGTTTGTACTTGCCTTCTGGAAGTTCTTTTCTAATCCAGATATAGCCTTCGTCATCTGTTTCAAACTGACCGATTGGTTCATTGTCACTGTCATATAACAGGAACTTTACTCCTGGAATACCTTCTCCTGTAACAGAGTCGATTTTATGGATCAATACAGAAGACATTGGATCATTTTCCACTTTTAACGTTGTTCTCTTGCCGTCTTTGATTTCCACTTCTTTTGCTTCGCTGTCAAGTTTGTAGCCTTTGGCTTCTTTTGTTTCCTTTACCAAGTATGTGCCTTCTTCCAATCCTTCAATGACGATCAAGCCGGATTCATCTGTTTCATAGTATCCGATCTGCTCACCGTTGAATTTTGTCACAAGGAATTCTACACCCTCAATAGGATCGCCGGTCCTGCTGTTGGTTTTCTCAATGACCAAACCGGAATATGGCTGATTTTCCACTTCCAAAATGGTTTGTTTGCCGGATTTCACTTCTACCGTTTTCGGTTCTTTGTCCCAGTGATAACCTTCCAATCCTTCTGTTTCTGTTACAGTGTAGTAGCCATCTTCCAAATCAGAGATATAGACCATACCTTCTTTATCTGTTTTGAATGTGCCGATTTTCTCGCCATTCATTTTAGAAACTGAGAAGGATACACCTTCCAACGGTTCCCCTGTTTCGGAATCGGTTTTTACGATTTTGATACCTGAAAGCGGTTTGTTTTCAAATGTTACCACCGTTGGCACATTTGTTTTTACCTCAACGGTTTTTGGTGTTTCGTCCAGGATGTATCCTTCCGGTGCTTTTGTTTCTCTTACCACATACCAGTCTGGATCAAGTGTCGGAAGCAGAATGGTACCGGTATTATCTGTAGTGTACTCACCTACATGTTCCCCGTTTTGTTTCTCCACGAAGAACTTTGCACCTGGCAATGGTTCGCCTGTCACAGCGTCAATTTTCTTTACTACCAATGAAGTCATCTTTTTATTGGTGAACTCCAAGGTATAAGTTTTGCCATAATCCAGCGCGATGGTTTTGGACTGCTCCTCCAACACGTAGCCATCCGGCGCCTTTACTTCTTCTACGATATAACTATCCTTAGCGAGGTAGGAAATCGTAATAGAGCCATTGCTGTCTGTGGTAAATATGCCGTTATTTGTTCCTACAACAGCACCTTTTGATGTAGTTACTTTAAACTGTGCACCAGACAATGGATTACCATTATCGGCATCTTTCTTTAAAATCACGAGAGAGCACATAGGCTGGTTCTGGAAATGCACTTTGTATGTAGCACCATCTGTACCAATTTCAATGGTCTGCGGTTTTGTATCGCAGGCATATCCTTCTGGTGCAATGCGCTCTGTTACTACATAACTGCCTGGTTTCAGATTTGGAATCAGGATTTCGCCATCGCTGTTTGTAGTATACATACCGTTGCTGTTTCCAACCACCGTTCCATCACCTGTTGTTACTTGGAAAGTGGCATTGGATAATGGTTTATTGGTCAAGGCATCCACTTTTGTGATGAGCAGAGAGCCGTAAGGATAGTTTCGGAATACTACTTCCACAACAGATGTTCCGTCTGCTTTCATATTAACTGTCTGCATATCTGTTTCTGCGATGATGTAATTGTTTGGTGCTTTTGTTTCTCTGACCGCATAAGCACCTGCTTCCAATCCAGTGATAACGATAACACCGGAATGATCAGTTGTTGCCGTGCAGATCAGTTTGCCGTTTTGACCACTTGTTTCCCCTGTGATTCGAAATACTTCAAATGTTGCACCATCCAACATTTCCCCTGTGTTGGCATCTGCTTTCTTGATCACCAAACTGTTCAGAGGATAGTTTACGATACCGTCTACCACTTCGTAATCATTTCCACTTGTGATTTCAATACCTTCGGTCGTTGTACCGCCGTCTGCACCACCAGTGCCACCACCTGCGATATTATCATCCTTCAGATAAGAGTTATCGCCAGGGTTCAAATAAATACGTGTCACAGGGTTAGTCGGTTTCTGGTAGCCCTGTGCCGGAATGGTTTCTGTTACGATATACCAGCCAGGTTCTACATACGGCAGTTTGATTCTGCCATTTTCATCGGTCTTGAATGTACCGACTGTTGTAATTGCACCATCGTCTTCCTCATGCTCAATCTTGAATGTGGTGTTTGGAATACCCTTGTTGGTTGTATAATCTGTTTTCTCGATGATCAATGTAGGGTATTTGATGTTTTCAAACATTAGTGTTTTTTGATCGCCTGCTTCCAGTTTGACTCTTTGCGGTGTACTGTTCAAAATATAGGGTTTCGGCGTAGAAATCTCAGTGATTTCATATGTACCTGCTTTCAGCCCAGGAATCACAATCGTACCATTTTCATCGGTAGTCACTGTTGTGGGCTGTACGCTGGTATCATCCACTTCTTTGACTTCATACACAACCCCCGCAATCGGCTCTTTGGTCACAGAGTCGATTTTCTTGATGGTCAGCTCCGGCAATTTGATATTGTCTACCTTCACGATGATTTCACCATCGCCAGGTTTCGCAACGATCACTCTGTCAGGGCTTGTTTTATCAGAGAACATATATCCAGGAGGTGGATTCAGTTCTTTGACCACATAAGTGCCGGGTTTGATATAGCCAGATGTAAATTTACCGTTTTCGTCAGTCATACCTTCAACAACTGGACGTGCGGTGTCTGCCTGCTCATAAATAGCAAACTGCGCACCTGGCAATTTTTCGCCTGTTTCTTCATCGTATTTTTCAACGGTGATGCTGGGCATTTCAAGGTTTGCAAATAACAAGGACTTGCTATCACCTGCATTCAGTCTGATGTCCTGATGCTCACCTGTCAGCACATAAGGCTCTGGTACAAAGACTTCTGTTACGGTATAAACATCGGGATCAAGGTATCCAAGTTCGCCGCCTTCCATACCGACTGTTACTTTACCATCTGCACCTGTTGTTACGGTACCGATCAAAGTTCCATCGGATTTCTTGATTTCAAACTTGGTTCCTGGTACTGGATCACCTGTCTGTCCGTCGATCTTTTCGATGGTAAGCACAGGTTTTTTCAGATTTTTCATAACCACCTGAATATTCTTGTCTTTGCCAAGATATACGGTCTGAGGGCAATCACCCAATGCGTATCCTTCAGGTGCAGTTACTTCTGTGATTTTATATGTACCAACGGGTACATTTTTCAGTGTAGCAACACCATTTTCTGTTGTAACTGTGGTTGTGTAGCTGCCATCTACCTGTTCTACTTTGAAAGTAGCTGGATCAGTAATGACTTCGCCTGTCTGCTGGTCGATCTTGGTGATAGTCAAGCCTGGAAATTTACTATTCAAAAATTTTAATCCGGCAGCCTGTCCATTCCTTACAGTTACATACTGAGGTGTCTGATCCAAGATATATCCCTCTACTGTGGATACTTCTCTTACAAGATAAGTACCGTCAGGTACATCTTCCCAAATGATTTTCCCGTCTGCATCGGTTTTGCCTGTTGCTCTCCATGCACCTTTGCCGTCGATCTGTACGATTTCAAGCTGTACGCCGGGAATAGGTTCACCTGTTTCAGCATCTTCCTTTTCAGAAGTAACAATGTGTGGTGGATAATCACGGAATGTTGCTGTTGCTGTTTGATCCGGCTCTACTGTAATGACCAAAGTGGTTGGCTCAGTCAGCTGATATCTATTATTGGTAGAGCGTTCTACTACCGTATAGGTACCAGACTCCGTAATATTCGGTTCCCAAATACCAGATTCATCTGTGGTACCTGTATCAATTAAATGCCCCTGTGCATTATAACAATCAAATGTTACACCTGCCAAAGGGGTTGCATTATCTGTGGCATCCAGCTTGATGACTTTTAGTTTACCATCACCGGGTTCATCCGTTTCAGTAGACTTACCAATTACCATTTTGGCATTAATAGTAATGGGCTGATTCGGCATCCCGATTTCCATATCCTGCACTTTGCCATCCAGTCCATTCAAAGGCTTGCCGATCAAGATAACATTGGAATACAGATTTGCCGAAATCTTTACATTTGCTTCCACACTGCCACCAACAGGGACAGAAGTCTTGGGAATACGAATCGCAAATGTTTCATCACCTTTGAACTGTGTTTTTTCGATGCCGTCTTCACCTGTAATGATTGTTCCAACTGGATAATCACCAGTCAATTCGACCTTATACTTTGTGATTTTCTTTCCAGAATTACTTGTTTCCTTTACCTGAAAACGCTGTACAAAGTAGTTTCCTTCTTCCACTGGTTCTTCATCCACCTTAATCGTACCGTATACTGCTGCTTTTACTGGTTCAGGATTATTCAATGCTAGATCAACCAGTTTGTCAAATAATTTTTTTACGTTCGGATTACTAGGACAATCCCACGCATCTTTATTTGTATAATTTGACACACCAATCACACACCAAATGGCTGCCTTTGTAGCAGCATAGGCTTCTTCTTCACTGTTTACACCTAATTCCTGATACGTCTTATATGGAATACTGTTATTGATGATGGCGGCAACTTTTTCATTTGTTTCTGCACCAGCCACATTCAAATCATACTTTCCAGCAAAGTATTCTCCAGGACCAGCCTTATTGGGATCAACACAAAATGCTGGATTTTTATTACCATCCGCATCGTACCACCATGCGGAGGAATGAAGCACTTTTTTTCCGCCATACAGCATATCATTAATATCCTTGCCTTTAACAACAGTAATTTTGGTGATATCACTGCCTTCTTCTGCAGCGCGAACCGTTGACAAGGAGATTGTTGGAATAGCAATAAGCATCGCCAGCAAAAAAGCAATGATTCTTCTTGTTTTACACATTTGGTTTCCCTCCTTATTGATTTTTGGCATTAAAAAAAGAGATACAATTGATTTTTGTATCTCTTTTTTGCCTGCTCTATTCACTTCTATTTGTTACCTTGCAAATATCTGTACCCAGTAACTGCCATATTCGCTGTCTTTATCATACAGGTATGCAACACCTGTATAAGTATATTCGGGATTTAGATAATTTTCTCTATGACCATCCGATTCCGTCCAATTATCTACAGCCCATTTGGGTGTATTGGCAAAGCCTGTGATATTCTCACCGATGTAGCTTCCTTCAAACCCTGCTTCATTTGCGGCTGTTTTTGCCTTTCTTCCGTCAGGGCGTGTATGAGAGAAGTTTGTTACAATTTCTTTTACCCTTACATCTGCTGCTTCCATTAAAGCATCATTCATTTGAAGCTTATTTAACCCATTCTTTTCACGTTCTTGATTGATACGGTCAATAACTTCTTTAGCGAACTCATTACGCTTTGCATTTTGTTCTACAGCATACTGTTCTGCTCTCTGGAGCTGTTCTTCCTCAAATGTAAGGGAATCCGTTTTTTCTTTTTCCGGTTCTGTAGATTCAGCAGTTCCTTCTGCATATCTATCAACGTAATCTAACAGTTCCTTATAGTAGGCAAATTGTTCTGCTGGTTTAGTTTTGATTTCTACTGTTTGGGTGGCACTATTCCAGACAACATCGGCGTGAAGTCCTTCTGCGATATCTCTGACACCCAGTAGTGTTCTGCCATTCTGTACCACTGGTGTGGCTTTTAATTTTTCTTCTTCTGCGTAATATCCAGAATTGCCTACAAGAATAGAGTTGGTTTCCATCGTGATGTTCGTAAGATAAATGAAGTTTCTTCCCAAATCTTTACCGACATCCACATTTTTTTGAATCATAATGTGGTGTTCATCTTGAAAAACTCCGTCAACCAAGGTATTTCCCGGATATGTTTCAAAGGTGACTTCCCATCCCATTTTCTCAGCCACATCTCTTACAGGAACCATCACTCTGTTATCAATATTCACTGGCTGCTGATCCTCAAAATTGACCTTTTCCCCATCAACTGTAACTGTGATCTGGTCAGCAGCGAAAGCACTTGGTGCTGTACCTAATACCATTGTGGCTGCCAATATGGCTGCTAATTGTTTTTTCATATTTTTCACACTCCTTTTTCTTTTTCACTGCATTTTGAATCAATTGGAAACCGTATCTCTGTCAAAGTCTTTCTATATTTATTTCGCCTCCTTTCCCTTGTTTTCCTTTCAATATCATTTATATTGGAAAAGCATTTACACTGCAAGCAAAAGATTATTTCTGCACTGCCTGCACGCAAAGACGCTGACTGCCAATATTTTCTACGCAGGTGATCAATGTCAGGCGGTTGTCACTGGTGTATTGGAGTTTTGACCAGTCCGTATCGGCAATCTTTGTAATGGATCTTACCACATAGGTTCTTGTGCCAAGTTTTGTGGTATAGGTCATTTCATCGCCAATATCCAGTTTTTTCAGTTTTCCAAAGTAGTCATTGGTACCTCTGTTATGCCCTACCAAACCGATATTTCCATTCCAGCAGGAAGTAGAAGCCAAATGTCCCACACCTTTTTTCATGGCTGTGAAGGTATCGCCGTCATAGGCGGTTACCGTCAGCCCAATTTCTGGAATCTTCAATACGCCAATGCTCCCATCACTGTTTCGTACCTGCTCAATGGTTGTTAAGGGATACTGCAAAACTTCGTCATATACCTGTTCCGGAATCTCATTTGTCACATAGCCGTCTGAGGAAATATTCGCTGTATAGCTTCCACTGGTACCGCCGCCGTAGGCTGCACCTGTAATCAGACTGCTTGGGCTTTGGGTGTAAGGATTGATTGGTGCATTCACTGGTGCATATGTGGTATTGTTAATAGATGGCGCATTTGGCTCCACTACATTGGCACCATACTCTGAATCATAGACTGTCTGCGGTGATACATCATAAATATCCCTGAGATAATCCGGTATCTCCCCTTGGATGTTGATATTGGATTTTCCCACAATAACAAACTCCTCTTGATTCTCTGTTTTGTAATTGTAACTTAAATCTGAGTCAAGAGCATAAGCTGGCACGCAGAAGCCAATAGTAGAAAATAAAAACAAAAGCAACATCGTTTTCATTTTATTCCGCATCCAACACACCTCCCAAATCCAGTTCAAATCGATATTCTCCTTTTTTCTCATTGACTCTGTGCTTGACTGTCATGTCTTTATAGGTCACACTGATATTCCTGCCGAAAAGTGCCTTTGTTGTTTTCTTGTCCAGCACAAACTGGAATACATTGCTTTGGATCAAGTCCTCAAACTCATTCAAATCAATCACAGGCTGCTTTGGATTGACATTTTGTCTTCCGATGCAGATATACTCTTTGTCAATGAGATTATACACATCAGCCCCTTGCCTGTTTTTCAGATAAAGCAGAAGCATGGCAATGGCACAGCCCAAAAGCAGTACTGCAATAATACCTGTTACTACTTTTAATACTGGCGGCATTCCATTTTCCATCAGTTTTCCTGCGTAAGTAATGGTAAAGGTTGCCGTATCTGCCGTTGTCTTTGTTACATTGCCTTTGTACCTTGCTGTGGATACATAGCCCGTAGGCACCTGCGAGCTGAATGTTTTTGAATAAGTAGCTACTGCCTTATACTCTGTGGGTACCAAAGTATCTCCGGCAAGGGATGTTCCCATAACGGTCCAGCTGACATTGGTCAAGGGCAATGTATATCCATCTTTTA
>NZ_FRAH01000095.1 GCF_900142265.1 Anaerotignum lactatifermentans DSM 14214
AAGGATGGCAGTACCAAAACAAATATTACCGCCAAATGCTCAAACAAAAAGGTATCCGGCAAAGTATGAGCCGAAAGGGTAACTGTCTGGACAATGCTGTCATGGAAAATTTCTTTGGATTGCTCAAGAGCGAACTTCTCTATCTTCAACAGTTTCAATCTATGGAACATTTCAAGCAGGAACTGGTGGAATATTTAGATTATTATAATAACCATCGAATCAAAGCAAAGTTAGAGGGCTTGCCACCTGCAATTTACAGACAACAAGCCCTTCTGGCTTCTTAAACAATTTTAATTTGAAAATATTGTCTAACTTTTTGGGTTCAGTTCAATAAATAGATATATTCAAATCTTTTCTATCTTCTGTATGTTTTCTTCCAAGTTCTGGTAACTGATTAACAAAATCTTTATTAAAATTTAGCTCTGTTAATTTTGCCGGAACTTCTCCAACATTTCTAATTACAATACAGACTAAACTACTTCTTAATAACTCAAATGAAACCTGTAAATAAGGTCGTTTTTTTTCTTTTCGTTCTATTAATAACAAAGCAATCGCAATTAATGAAATAAGTGAACATGCTGCAGATATAGCAGAAGACCAATCAAAAGCACTGTTTTGTTGGCTAATTACATCTGTTAATTGTTGAATATGTTCTGTTAAATTCTGAATTGTCAATTCCAACTGTTATCCCTCCACTTCTATAATAAACTCCCTCTGCACCTTTGCCGTCAGTTTCTCTTGTTCTCCAAACTGCTTCATTTTCTCTTCCAGTTCCATATCCAGCTGCATTTGTGCAAAGAACAGGTTTTCCTGTCGTTTCATCCATTCCTTATGTATTTTTGACACTTGTTTTTCCAGCTGTATTCTTTTCAAACGATCGCCTGTTGTCTGTGAAAGCTGTTGCTGTGCTGTCTTTTCTTCTGCTTCCAATGCCTGCAATTCTTTTTGTAGTACATTTTTCTGTCCTGCAATAGCCAGCTTCATTCTGTCTATCTCCTCCTTCTGTGCTGGAGTGAGTTTTTCTGCCTGTTCACCCAATAATTGCTGCACAGGTACCAATTCATCCAATGGTTGTGGTCTGCCGTTTGTTTTCAGCCAATGAGCCTTTCTGTCATTTTCCGTATAGCTTTGTATTGGCTTCTGCAATATCTTTTGACAGTCTGTTTCTGACAAAATACTGCCGTCTTTTCGTTGTCCGCATAACACAGGAACAGTAGAAATAAATTTGTTTCCAGCATAAATATCGACGGTATAAAAACCTATGGTACAGTCTTCCCCTTCTATCTGCAAGCTTCCGGTATCCCCACATGCAATTTCATGCAAAATGCCACGCACCAGAGGACTGAACAGCGTAATCTGTCCCTGCTTCGGTTTGAAATCCTTTCCCATGCCATACTGTTTCAAGCTGCGGTATGGTTTATTTCGGCTGCCTGTCCAGTAGTAAAAGAGAATGGGCAGTTTTTCGTAATTGGTGGCTGTAATTGTCTTCTTTTCCTCATCTATCTCAAAATAACAGTCTATATTTTTCTCGTTGTACTGCCTAAAGAACCATTTCACTACATCCCACAGTTCTTTTTGGAGTTCCGCTGATTTTTCGCTGATATACTGCGGTGTCAAATGTACTTTTGAAGCAATCTCTCTTGTAAATGTGGTAAAGAGGATATCCTCTGCCGCTGCTACCTGTTTTCGGTTTGTGTCCTCCAGTGTTGTCAAAACCGTCTGGTGATCTGCTTCAATCTGTTTTTGTGTGCGTAACGGCAAAGTGTCATAGGCTTCTTCCAATCGGTTTGTAAATCCACCCAGCACTGTATCTGTTACACCAAACACACCATCTGCAACCTTCATACGCTTATACACCAGTTCCAGCTTACGCACATCTGCCATATTCTTCTGGTTGATAAACGCAAGGGAAATAACATCGTTTTCCTGTCCCAAACGGTGGCAACGGTCGATGCGCTGTTCCATTTTTAATGTATTATACAGTAAATCATAATGTATGACAAAAGAAGCCTCTGAAAAATCAAAGCCTTTTGCCCCATTGTCTGTAGAAATCAAAATTTCTCCATCTTGTTTGAAGCTCTCTATGGCAGTGTGGTCTGAACCGCCATAATAAGCATACGTGTTATACTGCTTGGAAAGGCTTTTGTAAAGCTGTTTTAATGTTGCAACACTTTCTGTAAATATAATAGCTTTTTGCTTTGCACCGTATTTTTTCAGTACAGAAAAGCCTTTTTTCAGTGCCAAAAGAAGTTCCTTTTCTTTTGAGTCCTGTTTTATTGCTTTTGCCAGCTGTTTCATATTCTGCCACTGAGTCAATTCTTCTTTGGCACCTGGCATACTTTCCAGCCGTTTGATGACGCCTTCTATGGTCTGCAATATGGCGGATGTGGAAGAACTTTGCAAGCTGAACAAACGCAGAGCTAAATCATACTGGTTCATTTCTGGAAATGCTTTTTTCTCTGGTTGATCGATATATTTCTCCAGTGCATCATATAATGCCTGCTCCTGCTCTGAAATCTCATATTCGTCTGTAATCAGAATACGTTCTGGTATTTTCGCAAACTGTTTTGCCTGAGAACGCAGTGTTCTGAAACAAAATTTACTTACTCTTTCCGCCAGTTCTGGATAATTTTCCGGTTTTCTAAGGTATCTATGCAAAAACAGCTCCGGTTCAGGCAATACACTCTTGTCTATAAACCAGATCAAACCATACAAATCCATAATATTCTTTTCAATAGGTGTTGCTGTAAGCAGAAGACGAAATGCTGAACCTGCAATTCGATCCAATGCCTTTGCTTGCATATTTTCTTCCTGATATCCAGTAGAAAGGACATTTGCCTCCTCAAAAACAATCAAATCCCATGGTATCTTGGCAGCCATTTCTTCCTGTATTGATACAAAATCGTAGGTAGAAATAAGTATAGCATCCTGATCAAATGGGTTTTGGTTATTATCAGTCATAAGCCCTTCAAATTCATCTTTGTTACTGCAAACCACATAAGGTATGGAATAGTATTTATCTATCAATTCTGTCCATTGTGTAATGAGGTCCGCATTGGGAATTAAAAGCAAAATTCTGTTTTGCCCCTCCAACCATCTTTGAGCAATCACCAGCATGGCTTCATGACTTTTTCCCAAACCAGCTTCATCACAAAGTATTGCACCCTTTAAATATGGAGAACGCAGCACAAAAGCAGATGCCGCAATCTGAAATGGATATATTCTCAAATCAGATGACTCAAAAATTGGCACCAGTTTATCGTTGTCAGATAAATTTTCTAGTTGTCTGGCGTTATAATATACATGAAAAGATGTTTGCTGCACTTTGCTCACCTTGCTTTTTGAAAAATTCGTTGTTTTTTATTATCTCACATTTTCTGACAAATTCCAATCCGTAGAATAAATCATTTAAAAAAGTAAGAAACATTTTTGCTTCTGACTCTTAGTAAAAATTATTCTATTTCACTCTTTATTGAAAACTTTTTAATCCACAAATCATATAATAAATATAAGAGAATTTCTTTTTCTGTATACTATGTAACTGTTAAAGTGAACAATTCACATTCTCGGCTCACATTGAGCCATACCATAGCTCACGCAGAAGACAGACCTCCCCCTTGGTGTTTTTTCACCGTTTTTTTGGGGGGAGGAATTTTTTTGCCTTTTTCAAAATTTATTTTATGAAATAGAGATTGCTGCTTTTGCCTCCATTGTCACGAAACCGATTTTCTTTTTTGATGTATGCACTTCTTTCCAATTCTTGAATGGAACGCTTTACGGATGCCAGAGATAGATGCATATCTTTGGCTATGGTTTTCATGGAGGGATAGCAGCTTTTTGTTTCTTTGCTGGCGCGTTCGCAAAGGTATAAATAAACAGATACGGCTTTGCTGGAAAGCTCTGTATCCTGATAGACCTTCATTTTGTCAATCATCACTTTTTTCCACTCCTTTCATGTTTTGGTATATGCTTCGCAACGGCTTATCTTGTTCCTGAATTGGACGTTTGACAGCCTGCTGGATAGGATTTTGAGGCAGACCATATTTTTTTGCAATAGCTTCCTCAATAGTCTTTTTATTTGCGTAATGAACTTTTCTTACAACTGCCTGACGCATTGGATATGTTTCATTCAACTCGATTCCCCACTCAAAAAACAGCTTCAGCTTTGTTTTCATTGGTTTCACGCCTGTTCTTGTGACGATGAACGTATCTTTTGGCATGATTTTAAGCTCATCTGGTGTCATCAGTGGTCTGCCTGTCATTTGAAGTGACTTAGATTTATCTCTGCCCTGTGAGATACTGCCTGTCATGACTGTTCTATCCCCCAGTGTCTTGGACAATACATTGGCTGCTTCCGAGTTTGGTGCAAATCCGCCGTATATGCAGACCTGACAGTTATCAATGATGATGTCCGCACCTTCTTTACCATAGTTCTTTTCCAGCTGTGCCAATGACTGTATGATAGGCACAAAACTGATTCGTCTGGAACGGCTGGCGGAAAACATCATTTCCGCAGACTGTATAGCTGGCAGTGTACCGAACTCATCAAGGAAGAACATGACTCTGTTTGGCAGTTTGCCACCCATTTCATCGGCAATGGAAAGCATTTCGCGATAGAGCTGCTGTACGATCAAAGAAATGAGGAAATATTTGCTGTCATCTTCCTCCGGCATAATCAAAAACACCGCAGACTTGTTCCTGCAAAACTTTTCCGTATTGATTTTCGTTTCAAAGCAGAGCAGCTGTTCAATTTCAGAATCCAGAAAAGCATTCAGCCTGGACAATGCTGTTGAAAGTACAGACGCCATTGCCTGGTCTGAAGTATTCAGGGCGGCACCCGAAAGCCATCTTGCTTTATGTTCTTCCGGAAGACGTTCCATCAACAGCTTGAACTGACTTTTGCCTTTCACTTCTGATGGTCCCAATAGATCTTGAATCAATTTGAACACACTGATGATATGCCTTTCTTCGCCTTTTTCTTCTATTTCATTTTTCTCTGGTTGAAATAAAATCACTGCTTCCACTTCTCGAATACTTACTTCCTGTGCTTTCGGTAAAAAATCTATATTTTTATCAATGCATTTTTTCCTCATCTGGGCTATTTCTTTTTTACGTTCTTCCAGTGCTTTCTGTTTTCTCTTTTCCTGTTCCAATGTAAGAGCGTAGGGCGAACAAAATTCCGCAATCACCAATATCACAGCAGTAATCAAGCCTTCCGCCGAATCATAGAAAAAGGCGTTTTGCCCTGCGTTGGCAGAGTCAAATCCACCAGAATTCATGACCGTTTTGGATATTATCTTTGCGTACTTCTCTGCTTTTGCCTTTGCCACAAGGGAGTCTGCCTGCAAATATTCATCCATGTAATGATTCACCATATGAAGCATATTGAAACCATCGCTTTGGGTTGGATTTCTCAAATCCAGCACCGAAATATCATAGCCATAATACTTTTTTGCAATGGGAGCGTAGCTTCTCAGGAGGTCACCCTTCGTATCGGTCGTGACAAAACTCATGCCTGACGCACAGCAGTATTCCAGATTTGGATATAAAAACTTAGCTGTCTTGCCCACACCAGCGGCGCCAATCATCAGTGCATGAACATCTCCTTCCTCCACGATTGCTGTGACTGTTTTCTTTTTTCCGAACTTCATCATATTACATCCAATGATGATGCCTTGGGGCAGGTTGCAAGGAGGCTTTCGCCTCCAGACCTGTGGTTCATATCTCACTCTTTGAAATGCCGTATCGATTTCCTTTGGTGTGGCAAAGCTGGCAGAACCATGCTGTCCATCTCCAACGGTCTTGCTTTTGATGTTCAAAGACTTCCTGTCGATCAAAAGCATACAGACCATAAAGGTGCCAAAAATCAATAGCAGCGGCATCAACTTCCATAAGTTCTCCATTTATTCAGCCTCCCATCATAAGCTCCATTTGTTCTTGCTGCCCCTCTGGTTCCTCCTGTTCCAGATTTTTTGAATACGAAGCAGCTCTATGTTCTTCCACTTTCTGTGTTGCAAAAGTATTCCTTCGTTCCAGCTCCTGTAGATACTCCGTTTCCACATAGATGATGGCTCTCATTGCCATATCTGCCATGTTTTTTGCCCATACAAAAAGAGATGGCTGTTCTTGAACCTCAATGGTTTTCAAGCGTTCCATCTCTTCTTTCATTTCCTGTATGCGTCGATCCATTTTCGCTTTATCCAGATATGGTTTATATGCCTTTTCCAATTTCTGTATGGTGGTTTGGTACCTAGTCTGTTCTGGTAGGTTGTCATTTTCTTTGACCTCACACATCAAGCAAACAGACAAATCTGCCATACGGAGGAGGCTGGCAAGCAATGGTTTCGTATCAGCTTCTTTCTTCTTCACCAGTTTTTCTGCTTGCTTGAAATATCTTTTGATCTGTTCCAGATAAAAATGGATACCTGATTTTTCGTATTCCTGTTTACGCCATTTCATATATGGGCTTTCTGTGTTGGCATTTAGGATACCCAGCTTTCTAACTGCAGCATGGTATGCTGTTTTCTTCGGATGTGACTGTGGAAGGATAGCTTCCACACCATGTTCTGCCTTCAGCTGCTCGTTCCAGTCTTTATAGAGAGGGTATTCCCTTTTGATTTTTTCTCCATCATATTCCTTTTTAATGAGGATATCCTTTAATTTATCACAAGCTTCAATGCCTGCTGCATCGTAATCCAGACAGAGAAAAATCTCATGGATATTTTTTTGGTCTTCCAAAAATTGTAGTAATGGTTTCGGTGAAAGTCCATCCAGTGCTAGGAAACTGTCCGTTTTCCATTCATCATTTCTCAATGTAATAAACGACATCAAATCGATAGCAGCTTCAAACACATAGAGCTTGCTGCTTTCCCCTCGCCAGCAGAAACCATACCTGCAGTCAGAACCGGCAATGGTCATTCGGAAGCTTTTTGTCTGCTCTGCTGTGGATTTTTTGCAGGCTGACTTTGGTACTCCGTCTTTATCTGTTCCCACAAAAACTACGTTGCCATGTTCCTTTTCCTGATAAAGTATTTTCTGTTCCACAAAGCTTTTCACCACATCTTTTGAGATAAATCTTGTCTTTAAAAGATAGGCAAACAATCGTTTCATATTACTGTCTTTCTCAGGAAGTATGAATTCAGATTTTTCCGAAGGACAAGATATTTGTTCTTGATTTTCCAGTGCAGCCGTTTTTTCAGATTGACTTACATTTTTTTCGTTCTCATTGTTTTTCTTCCTGCCAAGCTCTGGTTCTTCTCCATGCAGAAGTTCTTTCATGGCAGTACGAAAATTCATGCCATAAAACTCCTGCATAAACTTTAACGGATAACCGCCTCGCATATTTTTATGGTCATACCAACGGTTTCTTCTGACGGAAATGCTGTCATGCTCTCCTGTGGAGTCTTTATAGATCAGCACTGACTCGCTTCCTGTTTTTTTCAAGCGTTCCCCTTTTTGCTGAAGAAATTCCTCCAGATTGGTCTGGTTCGCCTTATCGATCTGTTCCTGGGTATAAAGTGTCATATGTTTCCTCCCTGTCTTTTGCTCTGTCCAGAGCGTTTTCTACGCAGCTGTAATCGAAATTATGTTCATCATAGGCTTCTTCCATCATTCCCAATTCATTTTCCTGGGGAAGGGAAAACGGCGTTTCTCTCATCAGAAAAACCGTTGCCTCCAAAACACCTTTTTCTGTTTTCAAGTTCCATACTGCCCTTTCATAGATTTCATTGAGATAAATTGCTTCCATGTTCTGTAAATCAGATTCTTCCAACTTCCAAATAACTGCTGGCACGATTTCATCTCCCACCTCCAATGTTGGCATGGCAGTTTCATAAAACCTGCGGAATTCCAATGCACAGTCTTTCAGACCGCATTGCATAAAAAGTATTGCTGATGGGCAAATCTCCTCTAGATATCCTTCCCTCATATATCCATCATAAGTTAACAAATAAACCATGTTTCTTCCTCCTTATAAATCCATTTTCATAGATGCAGTATTTTCTGTTTGTTCTTCCGTCTGAATCTCTTCTGGTTCCATCATCTTCTGCCATGCGGAGTTTCCTTCCAGATTTTTTGTCAGCATTTTTCTTGCAAATTTATATTCTTCACCAACCATGCCAGCTCGCACCAACCAGGTACGCATCATGAATTTATCATTTTGATTCTCACTTTTCTTTTGGCTGACAGTACGGTTATTTTCCGCAAAGCCGCTGACAATCTGTGCGAACTGAATATCACTGAGCAGTTCTTTTTGATGGAGTGTGCTTTTGAAATAAGGAAATGAAATGATACCGTTCTCTTTGCCTTGACTGGTGTCTGCCACTTGTGAAAATGGAATGTCTAACGCTTTTTGAAATAATTCCCCTTTGCTCTCATAAAGATTTTCCAGATTGGTCTGGTACTTCTCCCAGTCCTCAATACAACTTACATCCAGAAACAGATTCATTTTCGTGGAGTCATTGACGATAGCACCTCTTAGTTCCAACTGTTCCAAGGCTTTTTCCAGCATTGGAAACTCATTTTCATATAAAAATGGTGAGAGCAGTTTCACTTGATACATATAGTTTGCTCCCACCACTTTTTCTCCGTTATATTTTTCTGCCTTGATGCTGTCAGAAGAATAAATATGCCATGTTTTATCTGTGCTGTCTTTTACTTCATAGCAGTTTTCATCTGATTGAAAGTTATATTCGGTTTGAAATATATCTGCCAGTATTTCTGCTGCGGCTTTTCTTGTAATTCCTGTCATATCCATATCGATGCAATATTTTTTCCACCTCATACGCTTCCCTCCTTACATTTTCTGTCCATGGGCTTCTTTCTTTTCCATGATCTTACGCATCAGTTTCTTATCCACATGAATCTGTTGTTTCTTTCTGTCGTAATCCTCTTCAATCATATGGTTGATGTGTTTCATCAGAAGCAGGAACTGTTTTTGTGCCTGTATTTGATGAAACTTTTTTGTTCGTTCTTCCCAGCTTTCTTGAGGATTTACTATTTCATGATTTCGTTCTTCTGGTTCTGCTACTATGACTTCATTCATTTCCAACAGTATCAATGCAGATTTCAAAACCATATTTTTGATATTGCGGAACTCCGGTTCTTCTGCAAGGTTTTTTCTGGCACGTTCCTGATTCTGGTATGTAGAAAGGATATCGTCTTTCAATCCCAGCCAGCTTTCATAGGCTTGGGAAATCTTTTTGTCCTTGCTGATTTCTTTGACGATCTCGTCTACCAGTATTTTATTTTCTTTCTCAAGCCTTCCATAAACCTTTTTGTGTTTTGCTGTTTTCAGTTTTTGAGATAATTCCCAAAGCAAAGCTTCCGCTTTTGGATTATCTATATATTCCATTGCCATTGCCTGTTTCAGTTTCCTGTCAAAGTAATTTTTCAGCTCGTCCCTGATTTCCTCTTTCTGCTCATAGATGTGATACAGCTCATCATGGAATATCTCGTTGGCAAAGGAACTTCTTAACTTCATCAAGTTCTGTCTGCCCAAATATCCTTCTCTTGGATTTTTGGAATAGCACATCAGATGGATATGAGGATGATGCCCTTCATTATGAAAAGCACCATACCATACAAAATGCTCCAAAGGAATTCCCATTGCCTTTGCAATCTCTGGTGATTTCCCTCGCACCAGTTCTCGCCATGTGTTGGCATGATCATATCCCAGACGAGCTGCATCCTCTCGTTTTAAGGAAAGCACGAATGTCCAGATGTTGCCGTTATGTTCCGATGCTTCTCTTGCCACTTGATTTAGATCGATTTCTTTATCCGAGCCATTCCAAAGTGCATGTCCCTGTTTTCCTCGTTCTGCTCTTGGTCTTTTAGCAAGGTAGCCCACATAGTTTTCCATACTGCCTTCCCTTGC
>NZ_FRAH01000069.1 GCF_900142265.1 Anaerotignum lactatifermentans DSM 14214
GCTCCCAGCGCTTAATAATACCGAGACAGTTGATATTAAATCTTCTCATGGTTTCACTGAGACTTAGACCTTCTTCCCGCATCGTTTCTACCACCAGTTGCTTGAATTCTGGTGTATATCGTTTATTTGGTACTCCTTTTGGCATAAAAATCACCCCACTTGTTATTCAGTATATCATACTGTCTAACAAATGGGGTGCAGTTCATAACAAAGGATTTCAGCTTTCTTATTTTAGAAAAATTTATTCGGTACATTTTCTTCTAAAGACAGCCATCGCAATTTCCCTTCAGAAATCAAAAACAAGAAAATGCAATGTTTTCTTAAGGAAAATCAGCTTATATGGAGTCTTTTTATCTTTTCTTTCTGATTTCATTCCGATGCAGAAATTCCCGCAGTCTTTGCTGTCGATCGTGGCGCAGGATTTTTCTTACATAAGCAAATGTTTCATCTTCCCCACGCACTGCCAGCATTTTCAGCAAACGTTCCAGCAGCCGCAAAGAATCTGGATGCATCAGTGTATGCACCCTTCTGCTTTGTTTATGATACAGCCAAGGGCTGGCATCTGTATAGTTTTCTTTCTGATATACCTTGCATGCCGCAATACGGTCCATAAACATTTCCACAACGAAATGTACGGGCATTTTCATACCGCCCAGAATTTCTCCCGGTTTCAAAGTATAGTCAATCCAATATTCAAAGTGGTGCTTATTCCGTCCTTTGTGATGGAGCCAAGAGGAGGAATAGCCCTTTGCTTCACGTTCCGCATTATTGGGGCTGCGGTCTCCCTGAAAATATCTTGCACCCACTAGAAATTCTGTCGGAGAATATTTGGAAAGGTCATGCATCAGTCCCTGCCGGTACAAACCGACACGAAAACAATTCTGCCGAACCAGTTTTCGATGGTATGTAATGGTGCGAAAATGTTCTTTGCCCTTCCAGTTTTTCCAGAAACCCATAAGCCGCCTTCTTTCTGTTTCTCATTGTTGGAAAGGACACCCCCGCAGGAGTGTCCTGAAAATCCTTTTATTTTACCAGTTTGGAAATCACTTTGAAATGAGGGGATTTTGCGCCGCCTGTCAGTTCAAAGAGAACCGCTTCGCAAGTTGTCAGGTATGCGCCTTCTTTTTCCAGACGTTTGATGCCCATTTCTTTGTCGTACAGTTTTCTGGAACCAATGCAGTCTGCAGGAACGAATACGTTCAGACCAGCTTCCATCAGATCCAGTACAGTCTGCAATACACAGATGTGCGCTTCTACGCCGCAAACGATGATGTTTTTCTTGCCCAGCGCTTTTGCCCAGGAAGCAAATTCTTCACATTCACAGCAGGAAAAAGATGTTTTTTCCATATAATTAAAATCAGCAAAAGCTTCTTTTACTGCAGGAACAGTATCGCCCAGACCTTTTGTGTACTGCTGAGTCACAGCCACAGGCACACCAAATTCCTGCAAACCTTTTGCCAGGATTACTGTTTTTTCCACAATGGCTTCATTGTCATGGATGGCAGGAACCAGACGTTCCTGAAAATCGATAAAAAGTGCTGCTGTATCTTCTGCACGCAGTTTCATAAACAAATTCCTCCTTGATTCAAAAATATTTTCGTTTTACTCAAAAATATTTTACTCTAAAAAAGGACGGTTGTCCATAGAAACCACATCCACAAAAAGGAAACCTTTTTCTATAAATCACACATACTTCCGCATCCGCTTCAAAGCAGATTTTTCCAGACGGGAAACCTGGGCCTGACTGATGCCAATTTCACTACTGACTTCCGTTTGTGTTTTCCCTTCAAAAAACCGCAGTGCAACGATTTTCTTTTCCCTCTCTGATAAATGATGCATGGCTTCCTGCAAAGAAAGGTTTTCCAGCCAAAGCTTATCACCGTTTTTGTCGTCACTGACCTGATCCATCACAAAGAGCGTATCTCCGCCGTCATGGTATACTGGTTCAAAAAGAGAAACCGGGTCCTGTATGGCATCCAATGCCTGCACCACGCTTTCTTTGGGCAATCCCATTTCTTTGGCAATTTCATCCACAGAAGGTTCTTTGGATTTCTCTGCTGTGAGCCGTTCCCGCACCTGCAAGGCACGATATGCCGTATCCCGCAGGGAACGGGAAACCCGAATGGTATTATTATCTCGCAGATACCGCCGCACTTCCCCACTAATCATAGGACAAAGATAACTGGAAGGCATAACGTCTAAATCTGGATTGAAATTTTCAATGGCTTTCAAAAGCCCCACGACGCCTACCTGAAACAAATCGTCCATATCTTCATTGCGGTTCTCAAACCGCTTAATCACACTCAAAACAAGACGCAAATTCCCCTCTATGAGCAATTCTCTGGCGCTTTCGTCACCGTCATGATACCGACGGAACAGTTCCTTTGCCTGCAATGCACTCAACACTGGCAATTGCGCTGTATTCACGCCACTAATCTCTACTTTTTTATAATATCCCATTGCCTACACCCCCGCTCGAATTCTTTCGAAATTCTATGAAAGAATTTTCCCTGCGGGCAGGCAAAATATACCTCGCAAAAACTGCCATATTCTTCTATGGAAACAGGAGCATACTTTTTTAGAAAAAGGATATGCTGTTGAAAAAGGAGTTGATTTCATGCGCAGCAAAGAACAGACGGAAGCCATCACCAACTTACAGGAATGTCGAGACAGCACCAGACGCATTTCCTTTCAGAGCCATGGACAGCCGATGCAGGCATTTGAAAACGGCTGTGGCAGAACGAAAAATACGGACTTTGAACCCCTTCATTATCTGGACACATGAAAAATCCCCCGTGCATGGCACAGGGGTTCTCACCTTCTTTCTCTCTCCATTACATCAATTTATTCATTTCTTTTTTCAGCCGCCCCATAATTTTCTTTTCCAGACGGGAAATATAGGATTGGGAGATACCTAAAATATCTGCCACCTCCTTTTGGGTGCGTTCTGTGGTTTCCGGCAAAATTCCAAAACGCATCTGGACGATCTGCCGCTCTCTGCCGGAAAGCTTCTCCATGGCTTGGTGGAGCAGGTCTTTGTTGACCTCGTCTTCGATGCTCTTGTAAATGGCATCACTTTCCGTTCCCAAAATATCAGAAAGCAGCAGCTCGTTTCCCTCCCAATCCACATTGAGTGGCTCATCTATGGAAACCTCTGCCCGGGTTTTGCTATTCCGGCGCAGATACATGAGAATTTCATTTTCAATACATCTTGAAGCATAGGTTGCCAACTTGATGTTCTTATCTGTTTTAAACGTATTGATGGCTTTGATAAGTCCAATGGTACCAATGGAAATCAAATCTTCCACATTGATACCTGTATTTTCAAATTTTCTGGCAATATATACCACCAGACGCAGATTTCGCTCGATGAGTACGGATTTCACCTGCAAATCATCCTCGCCGCCTAGCTGCTCCAACAGCAAAGCCTCTTCATCCGGCTTCAGCGGCGGCGGAAATACATCACTTCCTCCAATATAAAAAATCCCTGTGGCTTTCTGCCACTTCTTCAACCAGCTTTCCAGACGATATTTCCAGAAAAACAGTTGATACTTCCATGCTTTCATATGCCTTCCTCCTCCAACAAAACAGGCGGAACCAGTGCAGCTGACCCACCTGTAAAACGATCCATATAAATGCCAATGGGCATCTGTTCATATTTCCTGCGGATTTTGCCCTGTGTTATAGTTAAATGTTCTGCCGTAAACAAAGTCAGCATACCGGATGATGTTCCTACGGCAGCAAAAGGTATTTGAGAGAAAAATGCCGCATCTTTTTCTGGCAGAGATTTTCCCAAAAGCAGACAAAGGGCACTTTCCTTAGGCAGCAGAGGTACACATCTGGCAAGTTCCAAAACCACCACGGGTTTTCCCCTTTCTGTGCGCAGTTCATTGCCCGTATCCAGAAAACCTGTGCAATTCACTGTTTTTCCGCCGGATTCCACGGTTATCCTACAATACTGTCCTCTGTTTTTACCATGACATTCCAGCCATCTTCCTCCTGCTTTCAGGAGTATGTAAAACAGCAGACAGCCCCAAAGCAAACGCTGCCATGGCATCATGGAAACGGAAATGGTCAGCCCTTTCCCCAGAAATCGCTGGGCATCCGTAAAAGCAAAAAGCATCTCCAGAAAACCACCCAACAGAAAAGAAGCTATCCCCAACGCTGCCAGAAGCTGGAAGAATCCTGAGAAGCTTTTGGGGAAATACGTAATTTCCAGCCCCAGAAGCATCATGACAGCAGACAGCACAAATCCCGTTTTTATACCAAATACCAACAAAAGGCAAAAAAACAGTGATGGAACAAATCCGCCTAAAATGAGCTGCCACCAACGGCATTTTCTGGACAAAAGCCTTCCGGCAGTCCATAGTGTCAGGCAGGAACAGATGCCATTGACGAAAAACACCACATCTATGTAAAGTTCCACATTGTTCCCTCCTGCCCCTATTATAAAAAAATAGACAGGCAAAACTTGTCGCATCGGCTGAATGGCATAAAAAAAAGACTGTCAAAATACGACAGTCTTTTTGATTTCTTATTTCCATGTAACGTTTGCTTTTTTCCGTGGAACCGTACGGCGATATTTCACAGCAGGATATCCCATGAGCATACAAACGGCTACTTGTTCTCCTGTGATACCAAGGAGTTCCTGTACTTCCGGGCTGTAGAAAATTCCTCTCTGGATAAAGCCACTATACAAGGAGCCCAACCCTTCTGCTTCTGCCATCAATTCCATACTTCTGGCAGCCAGTGGAGCATTCCAAGGTCCTTCACATGTCAATACCACCAGTACAGGGGCACCAAAAAACAGCGCATCCTGTGTTTTATCCGCTTTTCTGCGGTCAATAAACCGCTGGAGCATGCCACGGTAATGAGGAATTTCGCCTGCTTCCAGCATCCGTTCCAAACCTTCCCAGATCAGATCTTTTACCTGTTCCATCTGTTCCTGCACTACGACAAAATGTACATTCTGTCCGTTGCTGGCTGTTGGGGTATAGCGTCCCGCTTCCACAACACGTTCCAGTTTTTCCTGTTCCACAGCTTTTGGCTGATACTGTCTTGTGGAACGACGGAATTTCAGGAAGTTCAGGAAATTTTCCGCAGGTACTTTGAATGTTTCCGCATCGTAAGGCATCACATCTGCCATGTCATAAGCGCCATCCATGGTAACTGCTCCCACAGGACAGACTGCCACACAATGCCCACATTCCATACATTTCATTTTCACTTTTGCCTTGCCATCTTCCACACGAATGGCACTAGCCAGACAATCTTTTTCACACATACCGCAGCCGATACATGTTTCTGTATTCACACGAATCATATCTTACACCTCTTTATTACACTGTCAAAAATATATGATAGAAAAAATCCACACAAATCAATACAAACAGGCTCCCTGACAACAGACTTCTCGTTTTTACTGTCAAAGCGCCATTGGCTTTTTCCAGCAGCGGCTGTACACAATAGAGGAAAAACATGCCACCAATGCCAAAGCGAATGCTTGGATTGAGGGCAATTCTGCCTTGAAAATTCCATGCAAAGCGCTCATAATCCCAAAGCCATCCCCCTGTAGTCCATTCCATGATGTAACTGGTCAAAAGTTCCAACCCCGTTGTCAAAGCCACAATACCCAAAAACACCAGTATGGGTGTGACATTGATTTTTCCAATGGCAATCCGTTTCTTTTTCAAGGGCTGTAACACCAGCAAAATAATGACAGCACCAAAACCATAAACCGGCAAATATGGTCCAAATAAAAAACCCCTGTTTGAAAATCCCCAGCGGTATACCACCACTTCTAAAAAAACTTCGTAAATCCAGCCAATGACAGCATAAGCCATAAAATACAAAAACAAAGCCTGTCCCTTTTTGAATGCCCCCATTTGCGCCTCCTTTTACCTAATATATTTCTATTGCAGACTTATTTTAACATAAATCCTACAAAAATACCAGAAATTTCATAGGATATAAAAACCCCTTAAGAAATGGAGGTTTGCACACATTTCTTAAGGAGCAAATTTACTTTATCCTATATTGAATGGAAGCGTCCGTTAAGCATCCACGCCGGGAACCATAGGGTCAGGAACAACCGGTTCTGTTACAGGCGGAATACCAGCGCAGTCTGTGCAGACATCCTCGGCTGTTGCGCCTTTGCAGTTTACATAGCTTTCGCCAACCGTTGCCACAGCGCCAAAGGCTACAGGTACTGCCACACAAATATTCTGGGAAATGGTGAAAGAACAAGTACCGTTTTTCACACCTTCACAAGTATCTCTGCCGGATACGACTACCGGATCGCCACAGCATTTTGTAACTGTTTTCCCAGCCTCTGCAAAAGGTGTTACTGTAACGGGTACACATACGGAAGCCGCCTGATACCCCACTGCGGGACAAGTCTGATTTTCCATTGCATTGATTTCCATTGAAAAGCAGTCCTTTAATTTTTTTATATTGACAAGATATGCCTCTGTTTCTTTTTGGTGACTGTAAGGCAAAAACTTTTTCACAGTCCTCCAATCCACTCATACTATAAACCAACAAAAGAAAATCAGGTGATTCTATGAAGAAAAAGTGTCTTGCCCAGCGGCTCCGTCATTCTCCGCGGCATATGCGTCATTCTCTGCGGCATATGCGTCTTTCAGACCGCTGTCTTTGCCTGTTTTTGCTGTTTTTATTATTACAATCAGCTTGGCATATTTTTTTGCCGCCTGATCTCACAAAGGAATTTGATGCTATGGATGCCATGATCCGCAGTTCCGCTGCCACCATATTTGGTTATTTCATCAGCAATGCTTTTGGGAGCATGCCAGAGAAAAGCGAAAATGAAATTCCTCTGGAAAGCCGCGAAAAAATCCCCGCAGAATCCCCCTCTGAGGAAGCTCCTCTGCCATCTGGCACAAACTGCCGTATCCGACAGCAAATCCTCATCGTTGCTGGCGTAGGTTTTTTCTCACTGGTCATCCTCACCTTTGTCCGCATGTGTACTTCTCCATCTCAAGATGCCATTGCTTCCCTTTCTCAATTTCAGGATTTTTTGGTTGGCAGTATTGGTTTTTTGGTTGGACATGCAAAATATGAACGGGCGTAATACAAAAAGCTGCTTTTCCTTAAGCAAACATTCTGTGATAATAAGAAAGCTGAAATCTATCGCATAGACTTCAGCTTTCTTGATTATCTTATGAAAATTTCAGCTCTCCGGCGGTGTTGTAACAATCCCGTGCTCCATCAGGAAGGTTACCCACTGATCATAGCAGGCTGCCTTCAAATGGGCACTGTCAAAGGTATATTCTGTGGAAAGATTTCCTTTGCCATCGGAATATACCGTATTGACGTCAATATAGAATGTACGCCGTTGATCTGCCAATTTGGAAATATCCATATTACGCAGCTGGATATTCAGATTGTTGATATACTCATCTTCTGCAGAACGTTCTTCTGTTACATACAAGATACCCTGAATGAAGATGATGGCATTGGGCTGCAATTCTTTGATATGTTCCACCGCAGCCGAATATGTTTCCAAAAACTTTTCTCTGGTACCGGTACCCAGTTCATTGATACCGACCATCAGATAAATCTTACCAAACTGTTTTTCACGCAAAGCCTGTTCCAGTGTTCCCATACTGCCGTCTGCCAATGGCGCAATGGGTTCATCAAACAGCGAATAAATGGTCAGCCCAACTTCCGCATAGTATGTTGCGTTATCCAAACCGGAATATTCTGACATACCTACCATACGGGAATCGCCAATAAACAGCGCATCGTCAAAATAAGACTGATCTACAGTTTCAAATTCGCGAACAGGCCATTCTTCCGCTTCTGTTTCCTGTTCCTGCCCAACAATAACATTCCAAGCAGATTCTGTTTTGCCGCTATTCTGCATGCGGTTTTTCAAATCCATACAAGCATAGGCAACGCCGGGATGAAATTTTCCGTCATTCATTTCAACCGCTCCCTGGACACGCACATACTGCCCATAGCCTTCTGCCGCGACAACAGACAAAACCAGCAGCAACAGCAGCGGATATTTGAATTTTCTCATTGTGCATCACCTCAAAACGAAAAATACATAAAGGGGTTATTCAATCCCATGGCAAGCTGATAAACAGACATCCAGAAAATCACCAGCAACGCCAGAATCCCCAAACCACGGCGGTAATTCCGCTTCAGCCACTTTTCTCCAAAGGGGAAAGCAAAGAAGATACCTGCCACCAGGAAAGGCCAATACATACTGCCGTATTTCAGATAATCTCCTGCTGACACATTGATGCCTTCATAAGGCACAATGGGACCAAATAGCCGCAGGAAACACCATACGATATCTGATAATTCCGGCAATGCAAAAAATACCCAGGACAATGGAATCACCAACAATACATAGATATGCGCCAGCCATGGCTTGTTTTCCAAAAATTTACGCAGCCAGATTTTTTCCATAGCAATCCAGAAGAACAGGAACATCCCCCACATCAAGAAGTTTACACCAAAGCCATGCCACAATCCGGTCAAAAGCCATACGGCGAACAGATTGATGATGGTTCTGCCAGTTCCCTTTCGGCTGCCGCCCAGAGGGATATAAACATAATCCCGGAACCACGCACCAAGGGTAATATGCCAACGGCGATAGAATTCAGATACGGATTTGGACAAATAGGGGCTGTCAAAGTTGTTTGGCATGGTGTAGCCCAACATCTTCGCAATACCGATTGCCATCAGGGAATACCCCTGAAAATCGAAATACAGCTGCAAACTGTAGCCAATGACACCCATCCACGCCAGCTGTGTGGAAACACTGGGAAGCCCAATGGTCTGAATTTCTCGCCAAAGTCCTGCCAGCTGATTGGCAAGAAGCACTTTGTAGCCCAGACCAATGATAAAACATGCGGCACCATATTCGATGTTCACACCATTACGGGTAGGTTTTTCCCCCATGAGCCGCACTTTTCTTGTTTCCATCTGCTCCAGACGGGCAATAGGACCAGAAAGGAGTTTCGGGAAAAACAGAATATAAGATACCAAATCCAGCAAACTTTTTTCTGTGGGTTTGCGATACGTATCCACAAGCAGTGCCAGAATGGTAAAGATTACGAAGCTGACACCGGGCATCAGCTGATCTGATGCTTTATTCCAAACCAAAAACGCTGTAAATGCCAAAACAGATATAATCAAAGCCGGCTTACCTTTTTTCCGCACCCAAAACGCAGCTGCAACGGCACATACAGTCAATCCCAGCAGATATGGCAGCCAAGACAGGCATGACACGCCATAAAAGAAAATACTGCCTACGATAATGGCAGCTTTTTTCCCCTGGGCTGAAGGTATCAAATAATATATCAATACAAATACAGGCAAAAACCATATGATAAACGGAATACTTCCAAAATCCAATGCACTGTTCCTCCTATTTCTTACTCTCTATATAGACAAAATTAACGCAAAAAAAGTTGCATTTTGTCGAAATTGTTTCCAAAAAAATCCGACGCCTGCCAGCGGCAGACATCGGAGCCCCTTTGGTTGACAGAATATCGACCTATATTATACGGCACAACGTACCCAGAAACAAGCCCTCAAGACAGTTTCCTCCTTTTTTTCCATTTTACACAAAATAGGGAAAAAGTTTGGTGATACGTCTGTCTTTTTTTCTTATGAAACTGTAAAAAAATAGAAATTATGTCACTTTTTCTCCTCAAATTGTTGCCCTGTCCGTATAACTAAAAGGCAGCACGATTTTCTTTCCCTTTGACCCTAAAGCATACTGCTGTTCCAGACAGGAAAGCAAAATCGCAACATACTGACAAATGTCAAAGTCAATGGTGGAAAACAGCGGTTCTGTTCCCGGATTGGTAAAGAAACAATTCAGTGTTAGAATACCTGCTTCTTCCGGCACTTTCTTTCCGCTTCCCCAGATAGCCGCTGCAATGCTCATTGCCGTGCGCTCGTCTACAGCAAAAATAGCTGTCCGCTGTTCTTCTGCTTTGAGATACTCCTGTAAATTTTCCTGCATTTCCATTCGGTTATTGCAGGTCAGGAATTTCTCTGTAAAACCACGCTTTTCCGCCATATACTTCCAGTAGTGATATACCATGCCTTCTTTTGCTTTCGCTTCATTTTCCGCAATGCCCGCATAGATCACACGACTATATTCCCGTTCCACAAACTTTGTCTGAATCATATCCACAGCCATGCGATAATCCGGTGAGATGCTGGTATATTCCGCCAAATCTGGTGAATCTCCTAGAAAAATCACATTGCTGTTACATTCAGAAAGCTGCTTTGCGCTTTGCGTATCAAACTGTCCAATGGCTGCAATCCCTGTCAAATGCGGCATAGGTTCCAGCTTTTTATTCTGCTCTAAAGAAATATTGAACAACCGGATTTTTCTTTGCCTGCACAACTCTTCCAAATATGTTTTCGCCTGCATTGCCATATAAAAAGCCGGTATAGACAGCCCTGCCGTTTCATAGGCAATGCCGATGACCTGCTCTTTCTGCTCCTGCTGACGTTCCTTACGATATCCCAACGCTTCTGCTGTTTCCAAAATACGGCGACGTGTTTCCTCTGTCACATGCATGTCCGGTTTTTCATTCAGCACACGCGATACTGTGGATAAAGCAACATTCGTCTGATCTGCGATATCTTTTAATGTTGCCATACAATCCCCCCTTTTTAGGCAAAAAGAATGCATATTCCTTCTTTTTACCCTATTATATCTGTTATTTTCTATTTCTCCTATACCTATTTTGTAGAATATTTTCTATTTTTATGGATTTTTGTAAGAACACAAAAAAATTTGCTTTTTTTCTCACATGTTTTTTCCGTATTTTCGTCAAAATTATTTTTATAGTTCAAACAAAACTTATATTTTTGCATCTATCTTGTATTATAACGAATGCTGTTGTATGATTACAGTAAGGTAAAAAAATAAAAAAAGAAAGTAGGTCTCAGTATGAAAAAAGGCAACCCTTTCGCACTGATTCCCATTGTGGTGTTCCTTGTGCTGTTCATCGCAGTGGGTATCATCGACAACTCTTATGGCGGCATGTTCGGCGATTCTCTGCCTGCCATTGTGGGCTTCGTCATTGCACTCGTTGTGGCTTTTCTCCAGAATCCAAAAGGACAGAAACTCTCCTTTGAAGAAAAGCTGAACAACATGGCCCGTGGTGCCGGTGACGAAAACATCATGATCATGTGTCTGGTATTTATTCTGGCAGGCGCATTCTCCGCTTCTGTAAAAGCGGCTGGCGGTGTAGATTCCACCGTAAACTTTGGCTTATCCATCATGCCCGGCAGCGTTGCCGTGGTCGGGGTCTTTGTGGTAGGCTGCTTCATCTCCACTTCCATGGGTACATCCGTTGGTACCATTGTTGCACTGGCACCCATTGCCATCGGTATCAGTGAAAAAACTGGTATTGCAATGCCGCTGTGTATCGGCGCTGCTGTCTGTGGTGCCATGTTCGGGGATAACCTGTCCATGATTTCTGACACAACCATTGCTGCTACCAGAACACAGGGATGCGATATGAAAGACAAATTCCGTGAAAACTTCAAAATCGCATTGCCCGCAGCAATCCTGACAGCTATTTTACTCTTCCTGCGCACCAAAGGCAATGATTATGTCATGGAAGAAGCACTGGAATACAACTTCATCCGTATCGTGCCTTATCTGGTGGTACTCATCGGTGCACTGGCTGGTCTGAACGTATTTATGCTGCTGGTAGGCGGCACATTTCTTTCTCTGTGCATCGGTATCGCTTACGGCGACTTCACTCTCATTGAAAGCTTCGGCATCATGGGCGAAGGTATCATGGGTATGTACGATATTACCGTTATTTCCATCATCGTTGCCGGTCTGGTTTCTCTGGTACGTCAAAATGGCGGTATCGACTGGCTTCTGTACATTATCCGCCGCTGCATCCGTGGTCCCAAAGGCGCACAGATCGGGATTGCCGCTCTGTCCTCCGTTGTAGACTGCTCCACAGCAAACAATACTGTTGCCATCGTTATTGCAGGTCCCATTGCTAAGGAAATCGCTAGCGATTACGACATTTCTCCTAAGAGAACCGCATCCCTGCTGGATATTTTCACATCCGTTTTCCAGGGGCTGATTCCTTACGGTGCACAGATGCTGTATGCTTCTGCCGCAACAGCCACCGCAGCAGTCAGCGTATCTTCCGTAGAAATCGTACCTTTCTGCTATTACCCCATCCTGCTGGGTATCTGTGCACTTGTATTTATCATTTTTGAAAAGAAAAAATCCTGATTTCTTTCGTCCTTACCCATCTGGGTAAGGACTTTTTTCTACTCAAAAACCATCAAAAACTGTGTCTTTTGCCCCTTCTGCTGCCCTTGCCTTTTTTTCCAAAAAGTGCTAAACTGACGGAAAAAGGAGGTTTTGAAAAATGTATACAACAAGTATTGCAGTTCAGGTACTGCCTGACGTTACAGAAACAGAAAAGGTTCTTGCCATTGTAGATAAAGTCATTGCCTACATTGACAGCACAGGTTATCACTATGTGGTTGGTCCTTTTGAAACCACCATCGAAGGCGATCTGGAAGGTCTGATGGCGATCGCAAAACGCTGTCAGGAAATCCCCATCGAAGAAGGCGCACCTTCCACAAAAACATATATCAAAGTATTCCACAACCCTACTGGCGTACTGACCATCAACGAAAAAATCGACAAATTCAATAAATAAGGATACGCATATGACAAAACATATTATTTTCGATCTGGACGGCACACTCATTGATTCCATGCCTGTCTGGAGAAACACAGGAAAACGCTATCTGGAAAGCCACAACATTCCCATTCCCCCCAATCTGCTTTCTGTGATGAAAAAACAGACATTGCCACAGACGGCAGAATTTTTCCGTCAGGAATTGGGGGCAACACAGACTGTACGGGAAATCTGTGACGAAGTCATTTCTTATGTTGCAGACCAGTATGCAAATTCCATTCCACTGAAGCCTTTTGTAAAAGAATTTCTGGAACAGGAAAAAAGCAAAGGCACAAAGATGTGTATTCTGACTGCTTCCGAAGCGGATTATATCCATCTTGCGCTGAATCGTCTGGAACTGCTGCCCTATTTTGAATTTGTGGCAACATGTACCGAAGTAGGCGCATCCAAAGATAGCCCCAAAGTGTTCCAAATGATGATGGAACGGTTGGGCGGTACTTTAGAAGATACCATTGTCTTTGAAGATGCTTACTACGCAATCAAAAGCGCAAAAGACGGCGGTTTTACTGTCTATGCCATTGCAGACCCTACCTCTGACAGTGAAAAACAAGCCATTTCCAGCACTGCAGATCGGTATATCCAGAGCTACGAAGAATTGCTCTAAACTTACACAAAATCAAAAGCAGTACATCATTTAAAACTGCTACACAAAGAAATTTAGCCGGAATCTTTAAAACATGAAGGATTCCGGCTATTTTATTTTCATCAGAATTGTTCTACATCCCCCCATATTGTTTTTATTTTGTAATCAGGAAAAAGACTATATGCTTAGAGGCATCTTCATACAAAAACAAAGAAAGCCAAAAGCCTTATTATGACAAAGGATTTTGGCTTTCTTAATTATAAAAAGGTCGTCGGAATTTCTCTTAAGAAATCAAGGAAATAGAAAATCAATGTCTTCTTAAAGGAAAGTTGTTTTGCGAACCTATTTTGTGTATGCTTATTTGTCGGTCATTTGTCAGATATATCGGTATACATTTTCTTACGCTTTCTAGAAAATTACTACACAAAAAGTGTAATTTCATTTTTAATTTTCAATTTATTTCATCTTTCGCAAAGATTGTCTTTTTATGTAACCATACATTTTTATATTCACGCCATGTAATTAGCCACTTTTTAAAGCTTTATATCCGCAAACCATTGATTTTCCGTCTTTCTTATCATACAAGGTATTTAAAAATGTACAATTTAGATAAAAAATTTCAAAAATCTTACTGTAAATAAATGGAAATAACGATAATTTCACGAAAAAACATATGAAAATATGCATAAAACACTTGTCGTACATATCGTTTTATACTATACTGATACATGTTGGTCAATCAAAAAGAATTATAAAGAAGGAAGAGAAACATGAGCGAAAACAAAGATTTCAAACCGTACATTCCGGCGGAGAAAGTAACCCCGGAAATCACAGTGACATCTGTTATCGTCGGTGTCCTGTTAGCGATTATCTTTGGTGCAGCAAATGCATACTTAGGTCTTCGTGTTGGTCTGACAGTATCTGCTTCCATTCCTGCGGCAGTTATTTCCATGGCAATTATCCGTATCGTCATGAAGAAAAACTCCATTCTGGAAAGCAATATCGTACAGACAATCGGCTCTGCCGGTGAATCCCTGGCAGCCGGTGCAATTTTCACTCTGCCTGCTCTGTTCCTGTGGGCAGCGGAAGGTAAAGGGGAAAACCCTGGTCTTCTGGAAATCACAGTCATCGCACTTTGCGGTGGTATCCTGGGCGTTATGTTCATGGTACCCCTGCGTAACGCGCTGATTGTAAAGGAACATGCAACTCTGCCCTACCCCGAAGGTACAGCATGTGCAGACGTACTGCTGGCTGGTGAAGAAGGCGGTTCCAACGCTTCCACCGTATTCAAAGGCATGGGCTTTGCAGCTATCTTCAAATTCATTGTAGATGGCTTGAAACTGGTTCCCAGTGAAATCAACTACACATTCAAAAGTCTGGGCGGTCAGATTGGTACCCAGATTTACCCTGCGCTGATTGGTGTTGGTTACATTGTAGGCCCCAGAATTTCCTCCTACATGTTCGTAGGTGGTCTGTTCGGCTGGTGTGTACTGATTCCTATTATTCTGCTGTTCGGCAGCGACATTGTTATGTATCCCGGTACCACAACCATCGCGCAGATTTTTGCAGAAAGCGGTCCCAGCGGCATTTGGGGCAGCTATGTTCGTTACATCGGTGCAGGTGCCATAGCTACTGGTGGTCTGATCAGCCTGATCAAATCTTTCCCTCTGATCTGCCGCACTTTCGCGCAGGCAATGAAGGGTCTGAAAAACAGCGGCGCACACGGCACAGCTCGTACAGATCAGGATCTGCCTATGAACGTCATCCTTATCAGTATCGCTGCAGTTGCACTGGTTATCTGGCTGTTCCCTGCAATCCCTGTTAACCTGGCAGGCGCAATCATGATTGTTGTATTCGGTTTCTTCTTTGCAACCGTTTCCGCACGTATGGTTGGTCTGGTAGGCAGCTCCAACAACCCTGTTTCCGGTATGGCAATCGCAACACTGCTGATTGCAACACTGCTGCTCAAATCCATGGGCATGACAGGTATCGAAGGTATGACAGGTGCCATTGCCATCGGTTCCGTTATCTGTGTTATCGCAGCTCTGGCTGGTGACACTTCTCAGGACTTGAAAACAGGTTACCTGCTGGGCGCAACACCTAAAAAACAGCAGATCGGTGAATTGATCGGTATCCTTGCTTCTTCCCTGGCTATCGGCGGCGTTCTGTACCTGCTGCACAAAGCATGGGGCTATGGCACAGCGGAAATCCCTGCGCCTCAGGCAACACTGATGAAAATGATCGTAGAAGGTATCATGGGCGGCGACCTGCCCTGGTCTCTGGTATTCATCGGCGTATTCATTGCCATCGGCATTGAAATCGTTGGTGTACCTGTAATGCCTTTTGCTGTTGGTCTGTATCTTCCCGTTCAGCTGAATGCATGTATCATGATTGGCGGTATCATCAATCTGCTGATGAACAGAAGAAAGAACGTAGACCAGAAAACAAAAGACGCACAGCTCAACGACGGTACTCTGTACTGCGCTGGTATGATCGCCGGCGAAGGTCTGGTTGGTATCGCACTGGCAATTCTGGCAGTATTCACAATCGATCCTTCCAATCTCCTGAACGGCTTCAGCCTGGGCGTCATCGGCAGCATCGTTGTACTGGCTCTGATCATTCTGACACTGTTGAAATCCTCCCTTTGGGGTAAAAACAGGGTGAAGAAATAAGCATGAAAAAGAAAAAAGAAACACCACAAATCAATTATCTGGATATGATTCCATCCCATAACATCGAGAATTGGCAAACAGCAGAGGATGGTGTCGTAACCCTGATGGTAGAAAACAGCGGACTGTTCAACAGCATTGCACAGAAGGTATTCAAAAAACCGAAATACACACAGGTTCATTTGGATACCATGGGCAGTTTTCTCTGGCCTCGTATGGATGGACAGAAAAGCGTTGCGGATCTGGCACTGGAAGTAAAGGCAGAATTCGGAAAAGAGGCAGAACCCCTCTACCCCCGTATTGCCAAGTATTTTCAGATTTTAGAAAGTTATCACTTTGTAAAATTGGCTCCAAAGAGCAACCCTTGATTTCTACCTGATTGTTTCATAAAAAACAAATATAGCCGGAATCCTTAAAGTGAACTGCACCCCATTTGTTAGACAGTATGATATACTGAATAACAAGTGGGGTGATTTTTATGCCAAAAGGAGTACCAAATAAACGATATACACAAGAATTCAAGCAACTGGTGGTAGAAACGATGCGGGAAGAAGGTCTAAGTCTCAGTGAAACCATGAGAAGATTTAATATCAACTGTCTCGGTATTATTAAGCGCTGG
>NZ_FRAH01000096.1 GCF_900142265.1 Anaerotignum lactatifermentans DSM 14214
CTGTATCTGGCTACCTTTGAAGCCACAAAAAAATGGACAACCACCATCCGGAACTGGGGTCAGGTCTACGGAGAATTAAGTATTATGTATGAAGGACGGCTTCCAGAATAAAAAGAACAGATTGGTTAAAACAGGCGGAAAAGCCGCCTGTTATTGACATGCCATCTTTTGGATGGTATATATAAAACAAAGGTGGAGTGCTTCATTTCAAAGCATTCCACCCAGTCTTATCATAGAAGAATCTTATTTACAGACTTTTCTTCATACCCTCTCTTAAACAATTTTAATTTGAAAATATTGTCTAACTTTTTGGGTTCAGTTCAAGACAAGGATTCCGGCTATTATTTTTATGTTTAGTGGGCAATTATTTCTGAAAAGAAGTCTGTTTTTATTTCATAGAAAACAGCTTCATTTTTTTATCAGTCGCTTCTTTCACAGCTGCCACCAGATAAGGGAACATATCTGTTGCAGAAACAGCGCCTGCTGCCAATGCTTTTTTGGCACCTTCCGCATATGCTACATTGATATCTGTAAAAATGTTGATTTTGCTGATGCCGCTGGCAATGGCATGACGGAAGTCTTCATCTGTCAAACCGGAACCGCCATGAAGCACCAGAGGTGTATCCATCTGCGCCGCAATGGTTTCGATACGGGCAAAATCCAGTTTCGGAGGGAATTTATAAGCTCCATGAGCTGTGCCTACTGCAATGGCAAGGGCGTCACAGCCTGTATGCTGAACAAATTCCAATGCCTGTGCAGGGTCTGTGTAAAAAGCAGAAGGATCATGTCCAGCCGCTTCCCCTACATGCCCCAGTTCCGCTTCCAGTGTTGCGCCATAGCCATGGGCAATGTCTGCCATTTCTTTTACTTTCTTCAGATTATTTTCATATGTATCTGTGGAACAGTCGTACATGACAGAAGTAAATCCCAGTTCCAATGCTTTCACACACAAATCATGGGTCAGACCATGGTCAAAATGCAGTACCACAGGCACAGATGCTCGTTTTGCCATAGGAAGGAGCATATCTGCTGTTTCTTCCAATGTGGCGGTATTCAGCAGTACTTCCGCTGTACCAATGATGACAGGACACTGATTTTCTTCCGCCGCCTGCAAAACACCTTTTGCCATTTCCAGATTCACTGCATTGAAAAGTCCAACGCCATATTTTCCTGCTCTTGCAGGACGCAATACATCATTCAAATTTACTAACATGTTTCTTCCTCCGTTTTCAACAAATCTTGTTTTTCCCAACCATTCTGAATATGTTCCAACTGCTCCGCAAATGGTTTAATGCCACTGAGGGCATCATAAGCCGCTACACAGCTTGCGCCTGTAGCTGACGCCAAATGCAAACAGGTTTCCAAGTCATATCCCTGCAAAAGGGCACTAAGAAAGGCCGCAATGGTAGTGTCCCCTGCACCTGTGCCGGAAAGCACTTGCTCTGGTGTATAGCTTTTCTCAAAACCGGATTTTCCTGCCCAATCCAGAAAATGCAATCCACTTTTTTGTTCCAATTCTTGCTGTACTTCTGCATCCGCCATATCATAATACAGCCCCGGTGCACCGCATTTGATGAGAAAATTTCTCGCGCCCATTGACCGCAGTTTTTCTGCCAAAGGCAAAATATCTGATAAGGATAAAATCCCCGTCACATCGCTGCCATTTGCTCTCTCAAGCCACTTTGCATAAGTTTCCGATGCAATCATCATACACAATTCTTCAATGCTTGGCACAAAGAAATCCACATAGGGCAATACCTGCCGCAGGATTTCTTCCCAGTTCTGCTGTGCCGCTTCAGAAGAAGGATCGATTGCTGCCAAGTCCAAAGAAGTCAGCACACCTGATTCATGGACTTTCTGAAAAATGCGCACCAGTTCTTTTCCGTTATTGAGGTACATATTTCGCATGATGGGCGGATACCCAAAGTGGAATAAATCTGCCTTGGCAATTTCCGCAAAATCCAGATCATCATATGAAAAAGTATGGTTTGCGCCAGGATGATGCAAAAACATACGGTCAATGCCGGGAATGGCAAGGACAATACTGTAAGATGTGGTAGCATCTGCGTCCACAATCATCCCTTCTGCCGCATGGTAGGATTCCAAAATAGAAAGTATGGTCTTTCCTAGAGCATCATCGCCAATCTTGCCCATGAGCTTTGTATCAATGCCCAATTTCTGCATGGCAAGTCCTGTATTGGCTACGGCACCGCCTGTATGAATGTCCGCCGCGCCTACGTCAATGAGCTTGCCCGGTTCCAAAATCTTATCCATCTGGGTTCCTCTGCCGCCATGAAAAACAGGCGTAATATCCAGACAGATATGCCCGGCAGCAACGGCTGTACGGTGTTTCTCCATGATTTCACCTCCAAAAGTTTCCAACAAAATTCTGTCCTTATTTTAGCACAATCCCGTCCTTCTGTCATGGACAAATTCCATGAAAAAAAACAAGAGGCAACTGAAGCAACTATCCTTTCAGAAAACGCTGTTTCCCATTCACTTTCTTTCTGAACAGGAACTGTAATCGCTGTCTTTTAAAGAAAACATACCCGATAAAATCTCGTAAAAATAGAAATAACTTTGGTAGAAATCCTACCAAAGTTATTTCTATCCTGACAAAACAAAAGCTGAAATCCTTTGTACAGCAAAAGATTTCAGCTTTCTTTGTTTTCTTATGAAGAAGCGAATCAAGGATTGCTTCCTGTTTCTCATCATTTCAATACTTCCGGCAGGAAATGTCCCTTTTCATAGAACAGTTCACCATCTGCATAAATCTTGCCTTCTTTTGTCATATCGTTGATCATATCCCAGTGGATGGCGGAAGTGTTTTTGCCGCCGGCTTCCTGGAAACCTTCGCCAATGGCCATATGCATGGAACCACCGATCTTTTCATCGAAAAGAATGTTTTTGGTGTGTTTCTGGATACCATAGTTGGTACCGATGGCAACTTCCCCAAAATAACGAGAACCTTCATCTGTATCAATATAAGAAAGAAGATTTACGTTCTTTTCCGCATCTTTGCAGACCGCTTCTACGATTCTGCCCTTTTCCACAGTCAGACGCACTTCCTCAAACTCATGACCATTGATGATGGAAGGATAAGAGAATGTGATATATCCATCCACGCCATCCTCTACAGGAGAAGTGAAGATTTCCCCATCGGGGAAGTTTTCCTGCCCACAGCAGTTAATCCATTTTCTGCCTGCCACATTGACACGAATATCTGTATCTTTAGAAAGGATATGAAGTTCTTTTTTGTCGTCCAGATACTTCACCCATTTTTCCTGTTCTGCTGCCATTTCTTTCCACTTAGCAACAGGATCGGCTTCATAGAGATAACCTGCCTGATATACAAAATCTTCGTATTCTTCCAGACTCATACCTGCGTTCTGTGCATCACCGTTGGTAGGGAACTGGGTACCGCACCAGCGCAGTTCTCCTGTGCCCATACGGTCGGAGTAAATCTTCCGGTTATCCTTATTGGCAAGTCTGCGTTCTTTCAGACGTTCCGCAGGAATAGACTGCATGGTTTTGGTATTTTCACTGCCCCATGCGCTAATCCAGACATCAGAGGAGGCACAGGCGCCAAAACGGATATTGGGACGTGCGTACTGTTCCGCTGTACCATTTTTCAGTATGGTAGCATCTACATCAGGAATATCCACATAATACTCCACCAAAGCTCCCTTCGCCACTGCTGCCCGTGCTACTGCTTTGATAAAGGGAAGTGCACAGTCCTCTGCGGAAATGGCAACTTTATCCCCTGCTTTTACATTGGTAGAATAATTTACCAGCACTTCTGCCAGTTTTTCCAGTCTTTCATCTCTCATGCCCTTCACCTCACTCTACAACGCACTGACACATTTTCATGGTCTGCAATGCGGCGTTATGGCTTTCCGGTGTAACCCCTGCACAGCAGGAAGAGTCTACGGTTACTTTTGCTTCCGGCAATTTTGTTTTAATCAAAATGGCATTGGATACCACGCAAATGTCTGTGCAAAGACCGATGAGTTCAATTTCCACTTCATCCTGTCCAATGGTTTCAAAGTACAGCATGTCCGCCAGTTCAGAAGAGCCGAATGTGCCTTTGTTTACGATGACGGCACCTTCCAGCGCCTTTGCCACTTTTTCATTGATTTCCCAGCCTTTTGTGCCTTCCACACAATGAACAACGGGCAGGAATTTTCCTTCCTGTGTTTCCAGATAATCGGCTGTATGGGTATCTCTGGTGGCATAGATGCAATCCTTGGGATATTCCTGAATCTTTGCCACTACATTGTCCACAATGGCTTCCGCTTCTTTTGTACCCAGCGCGCCATCAATGAAATCATTCTGCATATCAATAACAACCAGTAATTTTTTCATGTCGTATTCCGTCCTTTCGGTTCAAAAATAATAGGATTCTGTACTATTGTACCACGGTAAAAAATGGGTTTCAACCAAAAAGGATAGAATGATTTGACATGTGTATATACAACTTTTTATTTCTTTTTCTTCACAGGGCAACAGAATTCCGTTACATATTCTGCCGGATTCTCTGTTTCTGCCGGACTGACATGATAAATCATAAAATAGTTGCCGTCCCAGTCATAACCATGCTCTGCTACCCAGTTCGCAATTGCCATAGTTACCTGTGTGATCTGTTCATAAGGTCCACGGAAAACAACCCCTGCATAAGTTATTTCCAGCAATTCTTCTGACCGCAATGGAAGTTTTACATTCATAAGAGAAGGGGTTGTCAGTTGCACCGCAATATCCACATCACTTTCCCGATATTCCCCATCATAGAACACTGTCATATGCATAGCTGATTGATTTTGTGGAATATTCTGCGCCTGCATTTCTCTATGCAGCGTCTCCCATAGCAATCCTTCCACACTGTAAGAAGGAATCACATCTCTCACGGAAATCACATAATGTTTTGGCAATGTTTTCAAAGTTACTTCATAACCCATATTGATACCACCCTTTCGAAACCATTCCATAGTACTGTCCAGCAAACGAAGCTGCCCTTTCAAAATTTCCTGTTTTTGCAGTAAGTACTCCTTCTGTGCCTGCAAATATGCTTCCTGCGCATCTATGTCATGGTAATGACTTAAAATCTCACCAATGGCATTGACACCAAACCCCATCTGACGCAAAGTTTGGATTTTACAGGCGTGCAGCAGCTGCTGTTCCCCATAAAAACGATAGCCTGTAACAGAATCTACGCTTTGAGGTTTTAATATGCCTGCTTCATCATAATGGCGCAGCATACGAATACTGATTCTGGACAATTTTGAAAATTCACCGATTTTTAACATGGTACCGTACCACCTTTCTGTTTCTTTCTGTGCACAAATACAGCATAGACCATTCCATCATGTGAGAGTCAATGCTTTTTTCCAGAAAAATGAAAATCAGCACAAAAAACAGCAGCAACGACCAAATGTCGTGCTGCTGTCCAAACTTACTTGACTTCTGTACCGCCCCATTCCACAACTGTGAAACCATTTCGTTCAAAAGGCTGAAATTCTTGTGGTTTCACTTCAATAGGTTTTTCCAGAGAACGGAATGCCATAAACACTCGCAGGACGCTGTCAGGTGCAGGATGAATATCCAGTTTTGCCTGCTCTGTGTAATTTTCCTGCTGGAAAGAAATCAAATTATAGGCATTTTCCTGCATAAAAGGCAGCCAGTAAACAATAAAGTCATTGTATTCTTTTGGTGTCAATCCCATATCAGAAAGGGTTTTCTGCAAAAATGCCGCCGTATCTTCCCCTTTTACCACAAATCCTTCTGAGAAATCCACCTCCAGCTGTCCATTGCCTTCCCAGAACAGATAGGAATATTCCAGCCCGTCGGCATGGTTGGTTAATGTGCCATCGGGCTGTGCCGTTACCTGCCAGCCACCGTCATAAGTGGGATAGGTGACCGTCAAATCTCCGGCATAGTCCAATTTTACAGAAACATCCATAGTTTTTTCAGGGTAAAGATAGATGACAGGTTTTCGATAAAGAGTTGGGTCATTACTATACACTTTTTTCGGCTGAGAAAGAACTTCTGTCACTTTTTCTTCTTCACACCAACCTACATCCATCCCCAGCAAACGGGTGATATCTCTCAGTTTATAAAAAGTATATCCATCAATGACATAACCATCTTCCACCAATCCAATTTTTGTGACATCTAAATCATTTAGCAAAACAGACGCAGATGAGGCATACGCCTTTTTATTCTCTGTTCCTACATCGAAAGTTTTATTCTCAGCAACATATTGATACTTCTCTTTCTTTCTTACAATCGTAATGCTGTTTGTTTCCTTCTGATACTGTAAATCAAAATAGTGCATTTCATTTGTGGCATAGGCAGACACCATTTTTGCCATATCCCGCAGACGAAAATAGGTATACCCATCAATGTTGTAGCCCGGCATTTTGGTTTCGGTGCCATCCCAAACTACAGTTTGATGGACTGGCACTGCCGTTTTTTCTGTTTTTTCCGCTGCAAAGGCAGTATTTCCCATCAAAAATACAGCCGCTAAACATAAAGCAAACCCTTTCATACGAATCCCCCTTTTCCGTTTTTACTACATCATGTCCCTGTTTTTATGTTAGCACATTTGCGCTACATCGTCATCACAAAATTCTTACGTTTTTCCGTCGGTTTTCCTTGACAGCACAAGGCATTTCGGTTTATCATAATAGCTGATATCGGCTATGACCGGGAATAGTACAAAAGCCCTTTGTCTTCAGAAAACAGGCGGTTGATGCGAGCCTTGGCAAACCTTTTGGAACCTGCCCCGAAAGCTCCGCAGGGAAAATGCGGCGTATTCCGGCGTTAACGGATTTCGAGAGGACAGCAATACGTGCTGTCAAGGAGGGTGGCACCGCCAATGATACCTTGGTCCCTTTGTGTGGGGACGAAGGCTTTTTTTATGGAAAAATGTCCCTCTGGTATCCGAAAAAACAGAAAGATTTTTATAGAGGAGGAAACACCAATGGCAAAAGAAAAGAAATTTGTAGAATCCATCACCGATATGGAGCTGGATTTCCCCCAGTGGTATACGGACGTTGTAAAAAAAGCTGACCTGACAGAATATTCTTCTCTGAAAGGCTGCATGATCATCCGTCCTTATGGCTACGCAATCTGGGAACTGATCCAGAAACAGCTGGATGAACGCTTCAAAGCAACAGGTCATGAAAACGTATACATGCCCATGTTCATCCCCGAAAGCCTGCTGCAGAAAGAAAAAGACCATGTAGAAGGCTTCGCACCGGAAGTTGCTTGGGTAACTCATGGCGGCGACAAAAAACTGGAAGAACGTATCTGCGTTCGCCCTACTTCCGAAACACTGTTCTGCGAACATTACGCAAACATTATCCAGTCCTACCGTGATCTGCCGAAACTGTACAACCAGTGGTGCTCCGTTGTACGTTGGGAAAAAACAACACGTCCTTTCCTGCGCACCATGGAATTCTTGTGGCAGGAAGGTCACACAGCTCACGCTACAGCAGAAGAAGCACAGGAAGAAACTCTGAAAATGCTGAATGTATATGCTGATTTCTGCCGTGACGTACTGGCTATCCCTGTTATCAAAGGCGAAAAAACAGAAAAAGAACGTTTCGCAGGCGCTGCACACACATTCACCATCGAAAGCTTGATGCACGACGGTAAAGCACTGCAGTCTGGTACCAGTCATAACTTCGGCGATGGTTTCGCAAAAGCATTTGGCATTCAGTACACAGACAAAGACAACAAACTGCAGTATGTTCACCAGACCAGCTGGGGCATGACCACCAGACTGATTGGTGCCATCATCATGGTACACGGTGACAACAGCGGTCTGGTACTGCCTCCTATGATCGCACCTACACAGGTTGTAATCATCCCCATCGCACAGCACAAAGAAGGCGTACTGGAAAAAGCTGGCGAACTGAAAGATAGACTTTCTTTCATCTGCCGTATCAAACTGGACGACTCCGACAAATCCGCAGGCTGGAAATTCAGCGAATACGAAATGAAAGGCGTGCCTCTGCGTCTGGAAATCGGTCCTAAGGATATGGAAAAGAACCAGGCTGTTCTGGCAAGACGTGACACAGGCGAAAAAATCATTGTTTCTCTGGATGAACTGGAAACAAAGATCCCTGAACTGCTGAAAGATATTCAGGCAAACCTGCTGCAGAAAGCAACAGAACGTCGTGACTCCAAAACATACGTTGCACACAACATGGAAGAATTTGAAAAAGAAATCAACGAAACACCCGGTTTCATCAAAGCTATGTGGTGCGGCGATCAGGCATGTGAAGATACCATCAAAGAAAAAACAGCTGCAACCAGCAGATGTATTCCTTTCGAACAGGAAGAAATCGATACCGTTTGTGTATGCTGCGGCAAACCTGCAAAACACATGGTTTACTGGGGCAGAGCATATTAAGATATTAAAATAAAATCTGGTAATACTGAACTGCACCCCATTTGTTAGACAGTATGATATACTGAATAACAAATGGGGTGCAGTTCAGTATGATACGGATTTCAGCTTTTTTATTTTCTGATGAAGATGCCCCTGAAAACAGTCCTTTTATGATCTAAATATGCTCAAAATATATTCATATGCTCTTATAAATTTTTGTTCTTGAAAAGTCACTTTTCCCCTATTTCAAAGACACATATGTATGACCATAATCATTGTTCACCGATTACACCAGATCAGAAAAGAGGGATTTCATGATAAAAACACCACGAATTGTTTTAATTATCATTGGTATATTGCTTATCCTATTTTATGTGAGAGGATGCATTGCTTCTAAAAATGAACCGGAAGCCCCTGTTGCATGGAGAAGTGTAGAAACGGAAGAACTGGAACAAATCCAGTCCGATTTTGCGCAGAATATGCCGGAAACCGTTTATTTCCCTGCAAAAATCCCTGACACATATTCTTTACATCAATCTGAAATCCGTACCAATGCGGATAACAGCACAGAAACGATAGAGCATTATTTCCAGCACACCTATCTGGAAAACCCTAAAAAGAGAATTGATGCAACCAATATCAAGAGTGAGTCTCTTTGGTTCATACAGTCTAAGGACGCAGACTACATCCAAAAATATATCTCATCAGAAATGACGCAGTCTTATGAGGAAGGCACTTATATTTTCCAGTCAGGTGAACTGGAAAACACATTGTTCTGGAAACAAGGATCATGGATGTTCCTTTTGCGGGGCAAACTGGAACAACAGGATATGGAAACCATAGCTTCTTCTCGGCAGTGTGAAACTTTTTCTGTAAATATGTAATTGAAGAGGTTCTTCTATGGTAAAATTTAAATCATAGGAGGACCTTTTATTATGGCAAAACAGAAGAAACCCATACATCGGGTACAAATGACAGAGGGAAAACGAAACATTATTCATCAGCTCATGGAAGAATACGATATTCAGACAGCTGAGGATATTCAGGAAGCTCTAAAAGACCTTCTGGGCGGAACCATCAAAGAAATGATGGAAGCAGAAATGGAGGATCATCTCGGATATGAAAAATTTGAGCGTTCTGACAATGATGATTACCGAAATGGGTATAAACGCAAACGTATCAACAGCAGTTAT
>NZ_FRAH01000052.1 GCF_900142265.1 Anaerotignum lactatifermentans DSM 14214
ATGTTGAAATCTAAGCTTATGAACTGCTTCTAATCGTTGTCTGAGTGTGGCGTGAAGATGGCAATCGCTTTTTTTAGTATGAGGTTTTCTTCTTCAAGTTGAGCGAGGCGTCTTTGAAGCTCTTTGACTTGTTTGGCAGTCATGACTTCACCATCATCTGTTTCAACAGTTGCGTATTGTTTGATCCAGCGAGTGAGAGCAGTCTGAGAAACTCCGTATTCTTTACAAAGGGCAGTTTGTGTTTTGCCACCGGATTGATGTAGGTTAACGAGTGTTCTTTTGAAGTCTTCGTCATAGCGAATACCTTTGTTGTTTGTGGACATATAAGTACCTCCTTTTGGTGTCTACTTTATTGTAATAGATAGTTACTTTGTGTGTCCACTTTTTTAATATAGATCCATTATAAACTTTGCAAAACCATGGTTCAATGGCTTGCTGAGTGGAGAAAAAATGATAATAAGAACTACTAAAAACAAATGGTATACAGCTTTTAAGGAGATGTATTATGGTTATTGATACAAGTTCATGTGATTCAATTAAAAAAACTATAATTGAAAATTTTGGTCTTACAAAAAGTCAATTAGATGATCTTGCTTTACAAATATATGATAATGTAGGAAAAAGAGATTCGCAATTTAGTGATGCAATTTATCAATTGGAAGCAAGAATAGAAGCGCGAAAGATAATAGATAAGTATTTCTGTAAACAATTACCTGACGAAATAATGTTATTTCATTTAAGCCGAAGATTAAATGGTGAAGAAGATATGAGTGGATGTAATTTAGACTCATTATTAACAACAAAAAGTGTTCTAAGTGACTTTTTAAAAAAATATGACGTTTATTTTAGCAAAAATGAGGATGGAAGTATAAATATTATTTACAAAAATAACCTGATATCTCTTTCAAATGAGTTTCAAGACGGTGTGGGCTATCTGCGTAATAGATTAGGACATAATAAAAATCGTATAGATAATTGTTTTAATGGGTTTATGTTTGGTTATGCCTTAGAAGAACTTGAATATACAAAGACATTAAGAAATGGACCAGAGTTTTTGCAATGTCTAGATAGTTTTTTAAAGAATCAGAATCTTTTAAAGAACCAGAATCTTTTAGAGAACCAGAATTTTTTAAATGATTATAAGGAAAACAGTACTTATTACTGCTTTTCATACAAATTACCATTAAATAGTGTAATATTTGATTGTAGCAATAAATTAACTCCAAAAGAAAAAAATTACTATCTTATAGAGCGCATCTTAATTCGTATTTATGAAGATACTTTTCTAGGGAAAAATAAAAGAAAAATAAATCCGATATTACATTTGAGCCAATATGAGAATATACCATCTGAATTTTTGGTTGATAGAAAAACTTTATGAAGTTAATTTTATTAAAAAGAATGATTAAGAGGTGATATAGATGGAAAGACGCCAATTTGTAAAAGAAGTCGCAAATAAAATGCGTAAAAATATGTGTGATCTGTTTATTGGATCAGGAATATCAGCACCATCAGGTTTTCCAACTTGGAAAAAGTTTCTTTTGCCTTATTTAGAATCTATAGGAATAACTTTAAAGGAAGAAGAAGATCTTCCGTTACTTGCTCAGTATATAGTTAATAAAAATATGGGAAATAGAAATATTATTAGCGATGCTATTTTTAATACTTTTGCAGAAGAATATCCATTAAATAAGTATCATAATATAATTTCAAGGTTTCCAGTAAGAACTGTTTGGACCACAAATTATGATAATTTACTAGAGAGGACTTTTAGTGATCGAAATCCAAGAGTAGTATCTTTAGAAGATAGTTTGGTACATCCTTATAATGATACTGGTTTAAATATCATTAAATTACATGGTTGTGCAAAAACGGCAGCAAAAGATATTGTTTTAACCAAGGAAGATTATGATTGTTTTCAGTTTAATAAGCCGAAGTTTGCTCAACGTTTAAGAGAGGCAATTATTAATAAAAGCATATTGTTTCTTGGATATAATTATCAAGATCCTAATATTCAGTTAATTATGACTCAGGCATATCATATGATGAATGAAATAACAAACTCACATTTTATTTTAATGTGTGAAATTACTAAAGAAGATGGTGAAAACGATGAATCATTTAACCAAAGAAAGGTGCGGTTTGATTTATGGATATCGGAATTGAATAGACTAGGAATTCGTGAGTTGGTAGTTCCGAAGTCAGAATATGCAAGTGTTCTTTTGGAAATTGATAGGAAAGCGCATGAGAGTTGTATCTTTGTAACTGGCTCCCACGCTACAGCTTCTCCAGAAGTTGAAAAAAGAGCTCAAAACATAGGCAGATTTTTAGCAGAAAAGGATGAAGTTATATTAAATAATGGTCAGTCAACAGGTATAGGAAGCATAGTATTATCTTCCTTTATGCAACATATTATTCAAAATAAAGAAGATATGAATAAACGTATTAAAATATTTCCAAATCCTTATATAGCTTCGCCAGACTATGAAGATGATCCAAACCTTATACCTGATTTGAAATCTGTAAGACTAAGTCTTGTTACGAATTCTGAGTTTATTTTTGCTTTTTCAGGTGGAATTGGGACAATAGCCGAAATTGAAGTAGCAAGATCAAAAGGACGAATTGTTTTACCAATAATATGTGAAAAAAATGATTATGATAATCCGGCAATAAAAAGAATCTTAGATGATGAAAGTAATGTTGAAATGCTAAAAGAATTAGTTACAAATTATATGGAAATTATTGAAAAAAGAGAAGTACCTGAAGATGAGGATGTAAAAAAGGCAATACAGGAGATTATTGATGGAAAAATATAGATATAAATTAAATAACACTACCATAATAGGGAATGATTCCCCAACAGCACTTAATGTTCTAATTGGGGCAAACAATGAAAAACAATATTTATATGAGTTAAGAAAGCTACAAATACTGGATAATAGCCAGTTACCAATTTCTATTGTAACAGATCTAAGTCTTCACAAAAGACCAGGAAAAGAACTTTGGAGAAATATTATTAATAACACGAGATTTATTGCTGGTTCCGTTCCTGTATATCAGGCTGTTGATGTGGATAAAACTATTTCATCAAAAAATTTACTGAATATCATATATGATCAGGTAAATTGTGGTGTAAAACTTATTACAATTCATCCAACTCCAAACTATCAGTTATTGAAAATGAGTAAAGGAAGATTAGTACCAATAACTTCCAGAGGTGGAGCAGCTGTAGCTATGGATATGTTAATTAAACAATCCACTAAAAATATCTATGAACAAAATCTTGATGAAATTATTGAGATGGCAAAAACGTATGATGTTATTTTAAGTATAGGTTCATCGTTTAGAAGTGCTAATTTAAAAGATGCATTTGATCAAACATATATTATGGAATTGGAAAAACAGATTAAAATTGCTGATTATTGTAAAAGCTCAGGTGTAAATGTTATAATTGAAACGCCAGGACATGCTGCACCACAAGATGTTTTTTCTATATGCAATCGTTTAAATTTATGTTGTCCATACCCAATTATGCCATTAGGTCCTATGCCAACAGATTGTGCTTTTGAACAAGACGATGTTGCTGGCTCGATTGGTGCAGTATTAATGGGGACAAGAGGTTGTGCAGATATATTATCTGTAGTAACAAGAGAAGAACATACCGGAGGAATTCCTAGTATAGAATCAACCGTATCGGCAATAAAAAAATATGTAGTTGCTAAGCACATAATAGATATTTATAAGTTAAATGATATCAAAGAAGATAATAATATTGCAGAGAATAGGAGTAAAAATCATAGCTGCATTTTAGGAATCGATGAAAAATGTTCTAGATGTGGAGCACTATGTCCGTTGGACTTAGGAACAGCACTTAAAGATTCGTTAAATGATTATTAAGTATTTGAGGCTTATAGAAAATTTTATTATGATCTTATAAAAAATATGATGGCTGAGAAATGCAGCGATAAAACAAAGTTGCCATAATCCTAATGTTAACAATAGTTTAGTATTGGCTTTAGGGTAAGGTTTCTTTACAAAGGCATAATCATAAATCACAACAAAAACCGAGCCAACCTACACTAAAACGTCGCTGTTTCTTTGTGAAAAGCGACGTTTTTTTATGGCCTGGTTTTAGAAAGGAGTGGTGCTGATTTCAAATTGAAAATGAAGGGGGGAATTATTTTTGCTGGTCAGGCCGGGAGGTCTGGCCTTTTTTTCATTCCATCAAAAAGGAGGTTAGCAAATGGCCGATGAAAAAGTGAACATGGGCCCGGAGGAAAATAAGCCCCCGGAAACCCTATCCCCGCCCGGCCAGGGTGATCTGCCACCGCTGGAGGAAAATAATGCTCCTGCTGTTTCTGGTGAAGATAAAGCGGCCCCCGATCATGTGGAGCCCGATCCGCCGTCTGCCGACAAGCACACACAGCAGACTGTTCTTCACGGCATGGGCGAAGATACACCGGCTCCGGCTGGAAAGGTGATCAATCTGTCAGAGCTCCAGTCTGCCGACAATGGTAAAAAGGAAGTGCCTGCCCCTGCTGGGGAGGAAAAAGCGCCGGAGGCGGATAAGCCGAAAAAGCGCCGGGGCCGTCCCCCGAAAGAGCAGGCCGGGGTGTCTGCGGGGAAAAAGGAGAAAGCGGCGGAGCCCCGCACAGGCCGCCCGTCTAAGGTTGACAAGGCGGCCCGTGAGGAGGCCCCGCCCTCTGTTCGGGACAAAGTGTCCAGAGGTAAGAAAGCTGACAAGGGCAAGGAAACGGGCTCCGGCGGTGCGCCTGTGTCTAAATCCGCTAAGGCGGTAAAGTCGGGCAAGGCCGCTCCCGTCAAGGAGGCGGCAGTCCCGCCGCCGGAGATCAATCTGCCGCCCACGCCTGACGTGCCGCCCCGCCCGGTGGAAGAGGGAAAAATCGTCTATCTGAAAATGGCGGAGCTTCATCCGTTCCATACATTCCGGGAGCACCCCTACAAGGTGCAGGACGATAAGGCGATGGACGATCTGGTGGGGACGATCAAGGAACACGGCATTATGACCCCCGCCACCGTCCGCCCGGAAAAAGACGGCAAGGGCTATGAGATTATCGCGGGCCACCGCCGCCATCATGGCGGTACACGGGCCGGGCTGGAGGAAATGCCCTGTATCGTCCGCGAGATGACCGATCTTGAAGCTGTCCGGGAAATGCGGAACAGCAACAAGCAGCGTGGCGATCCTCTCCCCAGCGAACTGGCAAAACTGCTGGATTTGGAGGTGGAGGCTATCAAACGCCAGGGGGCCCGCCCGAAAAATGAGAAAGAGGCGGAGGCCCTGGGTAAGCTCTCGGTGGAGATTGTGGGTAAGGAACACGACATGAACTATAAAAAGGTCATGCGGTATATCCGGCTCAACTCCCTGGTGCCGGAGCTTCTGGACAAGGTGGACACAAAGCAGATGGGCTTTATGCCTGCGGTGGAGATCTCGTACATCAGGCCGGAAAACCAGCGGCTGATTGCCGTTTCCATTGATGGGGAGCAGTCCTCCCCCTCGGTGGCCCAGGCGAAGCGGCTCCACGAGCTGGACAAGGAGGGCAAGCTCAACGGCGATGTGATCGACGGCATTTTGAGTGAAGAAAAAAAGGAGGATCGCGGTGTGATTATTTCGACTGCTGAACTGTCTAAGTATTTCGGCAAGGAGGTCACTCCTGCCAAAATGAAAGAGCAGATCATGGCGCTGCTGGACGAGTGGAAAGAGAAACAGCCGCCCGAACTGGCGCAGCCGGACAGGAAAAAGGACTTGGAGAAGTAACCGGGCCCCGCTTCTGGACACTTTGTCCAGAGGTGACCGCCCCGCGCCGGGGATGGGCTCTGTGGTGATATATCCCCCGTCGCCGGATATTTTGCAGCGCAGCCGGGAACGGGCAGTCAAGGGGCGGAACGCCCGCCGTTTGCGGCGGCTTGCCCTTGACGGCCTGGCCCGGCTGTGCTATTTCCGGCAAGGCGGCGGGGGTATATCCTCCAGAGCCGCCCCCTTTCCCATGAATGGGAAAGGGCGGGGGGATAGGGTTGAACTACCTATATAAATATCGGAGGTGTTGACAATGAAACGATCCCTTGCTTATATCACCGCTGCGTGGCGCGGTGATCCTGCGGTGGATATGGAGCAGGCGGCGCATTACTGCCGTGTGGTCTACGATGCGGGCTATTCCCCCATCTGCCCCATGCTCTATCTGCCGCTGTTCCTCAATGACGCGGTGCCGGAGGAGCACAAGAACGGCATCGACATGGGCCGCGATCTGCTCCGGCGCTCCCGTGTGCTGGTGGTATGCGGCCATTCCGTGACCGAGGCCATGAAAAATGATATTGCCGTGGCCCAGCGCCTGGGGATCACCGCGACTACCCTTGAGGGCATCCTGACCGTCAAGGGCCAGGGGCGGTGCTGATGGCGTCCCTGTTTGAAGCCTACATCACCAACCTGGGAAAGTACAACGAGGGTGAGCTGGTTGGCGAAACGCTGAAATTCCCCACGACTACCGAAGAAGTACAGGCCCTTTTGAAGCGGATCGGTGTGGACGGGGTACGTTATGAGGAATTTTTCATAACCAGCTTTGACGGTGATGTGCTGGGGCTCTATGACTACTTGGGGGAATATGAAAACCTGGACGAGCTCAATCATCTGGCCTGCCTGCTCTCCGAGCTGGATCAGGGTGATCTGGAGAAATTTGAGGCCGTCATTGACAGCGGCGAACATACTTCCAGCGTGGCCGATCTCATCAATCTGGCGCAAAACCTGGATTGCTACGAATTTTATCCCGGTGTCGAGGACGATGAAACCCTGGGCCGCATCTATGTGGAGGACATGGAGGCCATTGACGTGCCGGAGCACCTGCTGAATTATTTTGACTATGAGGCATACGGGCGGGACATTCGGCTTGAAGAGGACGGCCACTTTGCCCCTGGCGGCTATGTGCTGAACAACGGCGGTCAATTCATCGAGCACTATCACGGGATCGAGGACATTCCCGACGAGCACAAAGTCTTTGCCTTTCCGCAGCTCACGGTGCGGGAACAGATGGCGGCCTATAAAGAAATTATTGACGGTTCCTCCCTGGAGGGCTATCGGAAGATTGCCGCAAAGGAACACGAGGAACGATAACGGCACTTCTGGACGTTTTGTCCAGAGGTGCTTTTTTCATGGAAAGGAGGGATACGGCTGATTGACGAGGACGTTTCCAGACGTACCATAGCAGTTTCGATCAAGGCGACAAAGCTCACGGGTCGGGTGCTGGCCCAGGCGTGTCTGGCGGTGGGCCGGAAGATTAAGAAAACGTACCGGGCCCGCCAGACACCCCACGGAAAACAGACGGTGCGCCAGCTCATGGGCCACGGGGCCGCCACGAACAGCATTGAGGTGGAGTCCCCAAAGGACTTTGACCGGGTGGCCCGGCGCTGGAATGTGGACTATGCCTTTTATAAGACCGGGCCGGACAAATACCTGTTGTTTTTCAAGAGCGGGCAGGCCGACGCCATCACCGCTTGCTTTTCGGAATATTCCCGGCGCGTGTTGAAGCGTTCCAAGTCCCAGCGTGTTCCCATCCGGGAACAGCTCAAACGGGCTGCCGCTGAACTGGCCCGCCAGCCGTCCCACAAGAGAGAACGTGCAAGGGAGGCGGTGCATGAGGACAGATAGCGTCAAAAAGTATGTGATACCCAATATCCCGTACCTGTTTATTCTGTGGGCCTGCCTAAAGCTGGGGACGGCCTACCGCCTGGCTCCTGGAGCAGACTTTGCCCACAAGCTCATGGGGCTGGGGCAGAGCATCGGCCCGGCCTTTGCCGACTTTGCACCGGGGCTTGCTCCCTTTGACTGGCTCATAGGCATTGTGGGCGCGGTGGGCTTTCGCCTGCTGATCTACTTCAAAAGCAAGAACGCAAAGAAATTTCGGCGGGATGAGGAATACGGGTCGGCCCGCTGGGGCACCGAAAAAGACATCAAGCCCTTTGTTGATCCGAAGTTTGAGAACAACGTCATTTTAACAAAGACGGAGTTTCTCACTATGAACACCCGGCCCAAAAATCCCGCCAACGCCCGCAACCTCAACGCCTGTATCATCGGCTCGTCCGGCTCCGGCAAAACCCGTTTCTGGCTCACGCCCCAGCTGCTCCAGGCGCACAGCTCTTATGTGTGCGTCGATCCGAAAGGCGGGGTGCTCTCCCAGGTGGGGGCTTTTCTGCAACGCCGGGGGTATCAGGTCAAAGTGTTCAACAGCATAGATTTTTCAAAATCCATGCACTACAATCCGCTGTCCTACATTCACAACGAGGCGGACATCCTCAAATTCGTGGACACCCTCATAGCCAACACCAAAGGCGAGGGCAAGGAGGGCGATCCATTTTGGACGAAGGCGGAAACGCTTTTGTACTGCGCCCTGATTGCCTATATCATTTTCGAGGCCCCCGCCGAGGATCGGAACATCAATACCCTGGTGGATATGATTTCCGGCATGGACGTGAAAGAGGATGACGAGTCCTATATGAACGCGGTGGACTATATGTTCAAGGGACTGGAAAAGCGCAAGCCGGATTGCTTTGCCGTGAAGCAGTACAAGAAATATAAGCTGGCAAGCGGCAAGACCGCAAAAAGCATTTTGATTTCCTGCGGCTCCCGGCTGGCCCCCTTTGACATCCCCCAGCTCCGGGAGATCATGAGCTATGACGAGCTGGAGCTTGACCGCATCGGGGATCGGAAAACGGCGGTTTTCTTCACGATTTCCGACACAACCCCCACTTATAACTTCATTGTTGCCCTGGCCTTTTCGCAGATGTTCAATCTCCTGTGTGAACGGGCAGACAATGTTCACGGGGGCCGCCTGCCCCATCATGTGCGGGTGCTGTGGGACGAGGCGGCCAACACGGGCCAGGTGCCCTCGCTGGAGAAGCTGGTGGCCGTGATCCGCTCCCGCGAGGTGAGCCTGTGCCTGTTCTACCAGCAGTACGCCCAATGCAAGGCCATATACAAGGACAATGCCGAAACGATCCTGGGAAACATGGACAGCGTGGTTTTCCTGGGCGGGCGGGAAAGCTCCACCATCAAGGAAATATCCGAAAACTGGCTGGGCAAGGCCACGATCTCCATGCAGACCGAGGGCCGCTCCCGTGGGCAGTCGGAAAGCTACAACCAAAACACCCAGCGGCTGGGCCGGGAGCTGATGACCCCCAGCGAGCTGGCTACCATGCCGGGCGATAAGTGCATTTTGCAGCTGCGGGGCCTGCCCCCGTTCTTTTCGCCCAAATACGATTTGAAGCAGCACCCGAACTACAAATATACATCGGAGGCTGACAAACAAAAAAACGCCTTTGACCTTGATAAGCTCATTAACCGCCGCAGGCGGCCTGGGCTGAACGAGGCTTGTGAGGTGTACGAGGTAGACGTATCGGATACGGGGCCCGTAAGCGAGGACGAGGACATCCTCAACTACGACGATGTGGACGATCCGGATGCCTATGTATAAAGCACTTCTGGACAAAGTGTCCAGAGGTCGTAACCTGCCGCCTGTATGGGCGGCTTTTTTCATGGCCGGGGAAACCCCCGGAGAAATGGAGGCTATATGCAGTTCTTTTCTTCCGCTATTGATACTTTGCAGACCCTTGTTGTGGCTCTGGGCGCTGGCCTGGGCGTGTGGGGCGTTGTCAATCTCCTGGAGGGGTACGGCAGCGATAATCCCGGTTCCAAAAGCCAGGGCATGAAGCAGCTCATGGCGGGCGGCGGCATCATCCTGCTGGGCACCACCCTGATCCCTCTGCTGTCCGGCCTGTTTTAAGGTAGCGGCTTATGGATTTTCTCACCGACTGGCTCACGGACTGGCTCAAAGAGCTGCTGATTGGCGGGATCATGGGGAACCTGGAGGGGCTCTTTGATTACGTCAATACCCAAGTCGGAGAGATTGCGGTACAGGTGGGGACTACCCCGGCGGCGTGGAACGCCGGGGTATTTTCCCTCATCCGCCAGCTTTCCGAAACGGTGATCTTGCCGATTGCCGGGCTGGTGCTGACCTTTGTTGCCACCTATGAGCTCATTCAGATGCTTTTGGAAAAAAACAATATGCACGAGTTTGACGTGGCGAATATCTACAAATGGATATTCAAAACGGCTTGTGCCATCTTTATTCTCTCAAACACCTTTAACATTGTGATGGCCGTCTTTGACGTGTCGCAGACGGTGATCGCCCAGGCGGGCGGTCTGATCCAGGGCTCCACGGACATCACGCCGGATATGATGGCGGAGCTGGAAACCACCCTGGAGGGGATGGATTTAGGGCCGCTTTTGGGCCTGTGGCTCCAATCCTCTATCATTGGCGTTACCATGTGGGCGCTGGGCATCGTCATTTTTGTGTTGGTGTATGGCAGAATGTTGGAAATCTATTTGCTCACCAGTTTGGCCCCCATCCCTATGGCAACGATCTCCCATCGGGAGGTGGGACAGATCGGGCAGAACTATCTGCGCTCCCTGTTTGCCGTGGGCTTCCAGGGGTTGCTCATTCTGGTGTGTGTTGCGATTTATGCGGTGCTGATCCAGGGAATTGCCACGGGCGGAGATCCCATCGGGGCGATATGGGGCACCGTGGGCTATACGGTTTTGCTCTGCTTCATGCTGTTCAAAACCGGGACGATTGCGCGAAGTATCTTTAGCGCACATTGAGAAAGGGGTGTTATATGCCGAGAAGATATGGGCCCGACGGGTCGCGCCTGTGGAACGGGAAAGCGCCGGAGGACTTCAACCAGGCCGATGTTTACCGTTTTATGGCGGAAACAGAGGCCGTTTTGCAAAAGCAGGAATTGCTGGGCGGCAGGGATGACGCAAAGACGATTGCCCAGCAATTAGCCGAGGGGCGGGCGCAGGCCGCCCGTGAAAACGCCGCCCGGCCCGCCCCGGCAAAGGGCAAGGAGGCCAGGGATGACCGATAAGGGCACCTCTGGACAAGGTGTCCAGAAGTCCCCGGAGCTCCCGGAGGGCCTGTTCCTTATGGATGGCATTGAGGGCCTGCGCTCCCTGCCCCGTCATTCTGTGGATATGCTCTTGACCGATCCGCCTTACGGCACCACCCGGAACTTTTGGGATGTGCCCCTACCGCTCCCGGAGCTGTGGGAGGCGGTCAAGTGGGCAGTCAAGCCGGACGGCGCTGTACTGTTCTTTGCACAATGCCCCTATGACAAGGTGCTGGGGGCATCCAACCTGTCCATGCTCCGCTATGAGTGGGTATGGTACAAAAGCCGCTGCACAGGCTTTCTCAACGCCCGCCGCGCTCCGCTGAAAAAGACGGAGAATATTTTGGTGTTCTATCAGAAGCTCCCGCTTTACAATCCGCAGTTTGAGCAGGGCAAGCCCTACAAGAAAATTGCGGGTAATAACGGGAACAGCACCAACTACGGAAAATTCACCCGTTCCGGCAGCGGATCGGAGGACGGCCTGCGCTTTCCCGGAAACGTGCTGACCTTTCCAGCCGTCCAGCGCACCGTCCACCCCACACAGAAGCCGGTGGCCCTGTGCGAGTATTTCATCAAAACCTACACCCGGCCCGGCGAGGTGGTTGCGGACATCTGCGCGGGCTCTGCCACAACAGCGGTTGCCGCCCTCAATACGGGCCGCCGCTTCATCTGTTTTGAAACCGTCCCCGCCTACTACGCCGCAGCCACAGAGCGCATCCGTCTGGCGCGGTCAGCATTGGAGGCCGGGGAGAAAGGAGTGTAACTATCGGACAGTATTCTGTGATCTATGCCGATCCCCCCTGGCGCTACACGCAAAAGGGCTTGCAGGGGGCGGCGGAAAAACATTACCCCACAATGGGGATTGACGAGTTATGCACGCTCCCGGTGGCTGATCTGGCGGCCCCGGACAGCGTGCTTTTTTTGTGGGCTACGTTCCCGCAGCTCCCGGAGGCCCTGCGGCTGATTGAGGCGTGGGGCTTTACCTACAAAAGCGTGGCGTTTGTGTGGCTCAAGAAAAACCGAAAGGCCGACAGTTGGTTCTATGGCCTGGGCTTTTGGACGAGGGGCAACGCGGAGGTTTGCCTGCTGGCGACACGGGGACACCCGAAACGGCAGGCGGCAAACGTCCATCAATTCATTATTGCCCCGATCCAGGAGCACAGCCGAAAGCCGGACGAGGCCCGTGATAAGATCGTGGCCCTCATGGGCGATGTACCCAGGGTGGAGCTGTTCGCCCGGCAGTCCCCGCCCGGCTGGGATGTGTGGGGGAACGAGGTGGAAAGCACCGTCCCGGACTTCTGGACAAAGTGTCCAGAGGTGGGCGCGAAAGGAGGTTGATCCATGCCCTATGTGAATGTTCCCAACGACTTATCCAAAATCAAGACCAAACTGGCCTTTAACCTGACGAAACGTCAGCTTGTGTGTTTCGGGATCGCGGCGGCGGTGGGCATCCCGTCCTATCTGCTGGCCCGGAGCGCCATCGGCAACACGGGAGCCATGTTCCTGATGATGGCGGTGGCGCTCCCGGCGTTCCTGCTGGCGATGTACGAAAAAGACGGGCTCCCCTTTGAAAAGGTGGTGCGGAACATCCTGCGGGCCCGTTTCCTGCGGCCTGGGGTGAGGCCCTACCAGACGGAAAATATCTATGCCCCGTTTACCCAGCGGGGCGCTGTGAGAAAGGAGGATGCGATTGCAAAAAGCAAACAGCCCAAAGCGCGGCCCCGGAAAGGCCGCTAACCGGAAAGCTGCGTTGTCTGCCCAGCAGACGATCCCTTATCTGGTGATGCACCCGGACGGGGTGTGCCAGCTCCCCGGTGGGCTCTACACGAAAACCGTGGAATATGAGGACATCAATTATTCCGTGGCTTCTACCGAGGATCAGACGGCGATTTTCAGCGGGTGGAGCTCGTTTCTCAATTACTTTGACAGCTCCCTGCCGTTCCAGCTCTCCTTTATCAACCGCCGCTCCCGTTCCCGGAGCAAGTACAAGGTCAATATCCCCCCGGCACAGGATGACTTTGACAGCATCCGGGCCGAGTTCACAAGTATGCTGAAAAATCAAATTGCCAAAAGCAACAACGGCATCGAGCGGTCTAAATACATCACGTTTGGGCTGCCCGCCGAGGGGATCGCGGAGGCGCGGCCCCGCCTGGAACGGGTGGAGGCCGATGTGACAGGCAATCTGAAACGGCTGGGCGTTCCCTCTGCTCCGATGGATGGGCAGGAACGGCTGGCGCTGCTTCACAGTCAGATGCACCCCGGCAGCCGGGAGCCGTTCCGCTTCTCCTGGCAGGACATTCCCCGGACGGGCATGGGGACAAAGGACTTTATCGCCCCGGACAGCTTCGACTTCCGGCAATCCCGGACGTTCCGGGTGGGCCAGTATTGGGGCGCTGCGTCCTACTTGCAGATTTTGGCGTCCGAGCTCTCTGACAAGCTCCTGGCGGAAATCTTGGAGCTGGATGCGGAAATGACCGTTACCATGCACATTCAGACGGTGGATCAGCTCAAAGCCATTAAGACCATCAAGGGCAAGCTCTCCGACATCGGCAAAATGAAAGTGGAGGAACAGCGCAAGGCGGTGCGGGCCGGGTACGATCCCGACATTCTGCCCCCTGACCTCATCACATTCAGTAAGGACGCGGCGGAGCTCCTGGCCGATCTCCAGTCCCGCAACGAGCGGATGTTTCTGCTCACGTTCACGGTCACCAATATCGCCCCCACCCGGCAGCGGTTGGAAAATGATGTGTTTACCGTGGGCGGCATCGCGCAGAAATACAACTGCGCCTTGAAGCGGCTGGACTGGCAGCAGGAGCAGGCGTTTGTGTCCTCGCTGGCCCTGGGCTATAACGAGGTGGAAATCCAGCGGGGCATGACAACCAGCTCCACGGCGATTTTCATTCCCTTTATGACTAGGGAACTCCGCATGGCCGGGCCGTCCCTCTACTACGGCATGAACGCCCTTTCCCATAACGTCATCATGGCTGACCGCAAAAAGCTGAAATCGGCCAACGGGCTCTATCTCGGCTCCACGGGCTCCGGCAAATCCTTTGCCGCAAAGCGTGAGATCATCAATGTGTTTCTCACTATCCCAAAGGATCGCATTATCATTGTCGATCCGATGGGCGAATATGCCCCGCTGGTGCGGCGGCTGGGCGGCCAGGTGGTGGAGATCGCTCCCGGCTCTCCCAGCCATATCAACCCTATGGACATTCAGCTTGACCTGGACGATGACGAAAGCCCGCTTTCCATGAAAGCGGATTTTTTGTTGTCCCTGTGTGAGCTGGTGGTGGGCGGCAAGGACGGCTTGCAGCCCATCGAAAAGACGGTGATTGACCGCTGTGTGCGGCAGATCTACCGGGATATGGCCCTGGGGATCGGGGACGGCAAGCCGCCCTTGCTCCAGGACTTGTACGAGGAGCTTTTGAAGCAGCCGGAGCCGGAGGCCCGCCGTGTGGCAACCGCCCTGGAGCTCTACTGCACCGGCTCCCTTAACCTGTTCAACCACCAGACCAACGTAAAGCTCACGTCTCATATCGTGTGCATCGTTCTCAAAGGGCTGGGAGAAAACCTCCGCAAGATCGCCATGCACGTTACCAACGACTTTGTAACTTCGGCGGTCAATGTGAATTTTCACAGCGGCGTTTCTACCTGGTGCTATTTTGACGAGTTCCATATCCTGCTCCGGGACGCACTCACCGCCAGCTACTTTGTAGCCGTGTGGAAGATGCTGAGAAAGAAAGGCTGTGTCCCCTCAGCCCTGACGCAGAACGTCAAAGACCTTTTGGCCAGCCGGGAAATTGAGGCCATTCTGGACAACACGGATTTTATGATCCTGCTGTCCCAGGCCCAAAGTGACCGGGCAATTCTGGCAAAGCAGCTCGGCATTTCGGAGCACCAGCTCTCCTACATCACCCACAGCAATTCCGGCGAGGGCCTGCTGTTCTATGGGGATGTGACGATCCCGTTTGTGGATCGGTTCCCCCGTGGAGAAATCTATAACCTGCTGACCACCCGCCCGGAGGATTTGAAGAATGAAGCGAAAACCGAATAAGCCCAAACAGGAGCCCAGGGAGCGCCCCGGCTCCTGGGAGAGCGCCGCCAATCCTGGCGGGGCCGCTGGGGGCGGCTCCCCAGGCGGTGCCGGGGCTGCGGACAACCGCACTTCTGGACAAAGTGTCCAGAAGATGGGGTGCCCCGCAAAGTCAAAAGACTTTGTGGGGAGAGGAGGAGCAACGGAGCGGGCGGATTTTGGCGGCAGCGCCGCCGAAGGAGCCAAAGCGAAGTTTGCGACGACGAAGTTCCGTCAGAAAAGCAAACAGGAGCAGGCCGCCGCGTCCAAGCTCCGCATGGAGGAGCGCGGGGAAAAGCTGGAACGGGCAAAGGATAAGCTGGCAAAACAGAAGCCGCCCAAAAAGCCCGGCCCGGTGCGGCGGATAGGCCGGGCCGCTGGCGGGGCCGCCCACGGTTTTGTGCATGGCAAGATTTATGAGAATGAACAGGAAAACGTGGGGATCGAGGGGGCCCACCGCTCCGAGCTGGTGGGCGAGTCCGGCCTGCGGCATGGCAAGCGGTTCGTGCAAAAGAAAATCCGGCAGCACCCGGCAAAGGCTGTCCAGCGGGCCGAGTCCAAATATGTCAAGGCCACGGCGGACTATCATTTCCGCATGGCCGCCCAGGAGCACCCGGAAATGTCCGGCAACCCTGTTTCCCGGATGTGGCGCAAGCACCGCTTGAAAAAGCAGTACCAGAAGCGGGCGCGGGAGGCGGTCAAGACCGGGGCGGCAGGCGCGGCGAAAAAGACCGCCGCCGCCACGGAAAAGGCCGGGGCAAAGGCGGTGGGCTTTGTCAAGCGGCATCCCGTGGGGGTGGTGCTGGCCCTGGCCTGCGTGCTCCTGCTCTTTATGATGCAGTCCTGTTCGTCCTCCCTGGTGACGCTTGGCAACGCCGGGGCGGGCGCGGTGGGCGCGACTACCTACCCATCCCAGGACGAGGAAATGCTGGCGGCGGAGGCGGCTTATGTGGGAATGGAGGCGGAGCTCCAGGATTACCTGGACAGCTACGAAAGCACCCACGACTATGACGAGTACCACTTCGACTTGGACAGCATTGAGCACGATCCCTATGTGCTGATCTCCATCCTGTCTGTGCTCCACGAGGGGGCATGGACGCTGGAACAGGTGCAGGGGACGCTGGAAACCCTCTTTGACCGCCAGTACATTCTCACCGAGGATGTGGTGGTTGAGGTGCGCTATCGGACGGAAAGCCGGACGGACAGCGAGGGCAACTCCTACGATGTGGAAGTCCCCTACAATTACTACATCTGTTATGTGACGCTGGAAAACAAAAATCTTTCCCATCTGCCCCTGGAAATGATGAACGAGGAGCAGATGTCCCGGTACTCCCTCTATATGTCCACCCTGGGGAACCGGCCTGACCTGTTCCCGGAGTCGGCCTATGTGGGGAAATACGTTACCAACCCGCCCGCCGGATATGACGTGCCGGGGGAATATCTGGACGATGAAACCTTTGCGGCCATGCTCACTGAGGCGGAGAAATACCTGGGCTATCCCTATGTATGGGGCGGAAGCTCTCCGGCCACGTCCTTTGACTGCTCCGGCTTCGTGTCCTGGGTCATCAATCACAGCGGCTGGAATGTGGGCCGCCTGGGGGCCCAGGGGCTCTATAACATCTGCGCCCCTACCAGCAGTCCAAAGCCCGGCGATCTGGTGTTCTTTGTCGGCACCTATGACACGGCGGGCGTGTCCCACTGTGGCATCTATGTGGGGGACGGGATGATGATCCACTGTGGAGATCCCATCCAATACGCAAACTTAAATACAAGCTACTGGCAATCTCATTTCTACGCCTACGGGCGTTTACCCTGACAAGGAGGTATCTATGGCGGTAAGCAAAAGCCAGAAAATCCAGGCCGAGATTGATAAGGTCAAGGCCAAAATCAGCGAACAGCAGGCCCGGCTCAAGGAGCTGGAAAAGAACAAGCAGGAGGCCGAAAACAGCGAGATCGTGGACATCGTGCGGGGCATGAGCATTTCCCTGGAGGAGCTCCCCCTGGTGCTCCAGCGGCTCCGTGACGGCGGCACTTCTGGACAAAGTGTCCAGAAGTCCGGGGACGGCGGAAAGGAGGAAAACGAATAATGAAACGCTTTCGGGTGATGGCGGCGGCGCTTTGTGCCGCCGTTCTTTTATGCGGATTTAGCGTCCCGGCCTATGCCTATGCGGACGGCGGCGAGGGCGCGGACTACGGCGATCCCACCATGACGGAGGAAACTTCCGCCCCGGAGCCCACCATTGAGCCCGGCGAGGGCTTTTCCGAAGAGGGCAACCTTGTGACCCGCGATCTGCTCTATGACGAGCACACCAACAAGCAGTTTATTACCGTCCAGACCAGCGGCGGCAACACGTTCTATATCGTCATCGACTATGACAAGCCCGTGGACGAAGAGGGCGAACAGTACGAAACCTACTTTTTCAGCGTGGTGGATGAGGCTGATCTGCTTGCTGCGGCGGAGGCCGCTGGCGTGGAACAAGCGGTGTGCTCCTGCTCTGAAAAATGCGAGGCGGGGGCCGTCAATACGGATTGTGCCGTCTGCTCCGTCAATATGAGCAAGTGCGTGGGCGTTGAGCCGGAGCCGGAGCCCACGGCAACCGAGGAGCCCGCCCCGGAGGAGGCCGAGCCGGAAACGGGCGGCAACATGGGGATGCTCCTGGCGGTGCTGGCTGTGGCCCTGGTGGGCGGCGGTGCGGCGTTCTATTTCAAGGTACTGCGCCCCAAACAGCAGAAAGCCGCCGCGCCCCAGGAGGACTACGGCGACGAGCTCACGGACTATGACGAGCCGGACGGCTACGGGGACGAGGACGATGACGGCCCGCCCTGGGACGAGGAGGACGATGACGGAGAGGAGGCGGACAAATGAGGTTTACCAACAGCCCCTATGAAAAGATGATGCAGCAGAAGCCCCGCCCCCAGGCTCCGGCCCCGGCAAAGCCGCCCAGGGGCTCCCGGTGCTCCGGGTGTCCCTACTGGCGCGGGATCGGCTGCGTGTCCTGCTACCGGGAGCTTATGCGGGCCCCGGCTGGCGGGAGGTGACGGCTTGGCCCGTGAACTGACACGCGAGGAAAAACGGGCGATCCGCGCCCTGATGACAAAATGGTGTGCCAACTATGACCGGGAGTGCGGCTGCCTGCCCCTGGACTGTGAGTGCTATATGCTGGGGAAATGCTGGACGGGGGCGCTGTGCCGCTACTTTCGTGAGGCGGTGCTGCCCCTCGATCCGGCGCTGGAGGCCGCCCTCTTGACCGAGGGGCCCAGGCCGGATTTTAAGATTTGCCCTATCTGCGGCGGGCCCGTTGCTCCGGATCGGCGGCAGGCTTACTGCTCGGCGGCGTGTGCAAAGAAAGCCCACCGCCGACAACAGCGGGAGTATATGCGGAAAAAGCGGGGCTGGGGCGTTGACAATTAGGCCCCCGAAACCCCGCTGATTACAAAGCTTTCCGGGGCCTCTTTTGGGGTGGGCCGTATGTTTCTACGGCCTGCCCCTGTTTGGCCCGGATGCTGTCAACAGCAAGAGGAGGTGCTGATTATGGAAAAAACGCGAAAACAGGAGCTTATCAACCAGGAGGCCCTGCGGCTCTCCGGGGTATTCAATACGCCGATCCCCGTGCTGCCCCCGGAGCGTGACAAGGCGCTGGACAAGGTAAAGGAACCGCCCCGCACCAGCCGGAGCCTGGAGCGTGAGGAGCGGTGACAAAGAAACGCCGCCGCCCCATCCATCTTCATGTGATGGTGTCCGAGGAGGAGCTGGCGCTGATCCAGGAGCGTATGGCCGAGGCGGGCATCCGCAATATGGGGGCCTATATGCGGAAAATGGCTCTCAATGGCTATGTGCTCCATGTTGACCTGTCGCCTGTCCAGGAGCTGGTGTCGCTCCTGCGGCGGTGCTCCAACAACTTAAACCAGGTGGCGATCCAGGCGAATACCTACGGCGGCATTTACCCGGAGGAGATCAAGGCGTTGCAGCGGGACTATGAAAAGCTGTGGCGGCCCCTGTCCGATCTCCTGGAAAAGCTCTCCGCCATTGTGCGGCTCTGATATGCCGGGGAGCGGCCCCGTGCCGTTCCCCGGCTATCTCAACTTCTGGACACTTTGTCCAGAGGTGGGCGCAAAAAATAGGGACAAGACGGAGAACAGCTGCTCTCCGTTTTGTCCCTGCTTTCTTGCATCGCACATGAGATTATTTGTTGCCTACCATTTCTTTCACAATCGCCGCAATATGCTCCAGTGAGGCGGCGTCCAGCTTTTTCATATCCTCAACCAGATCGGCAAGCTGGACGGGATAGGCGTTGCCATCATCAAAAAATTGCTGTGGCGTGATACCGAAGTATTCACAGATATAGAACAGACCTTGTAAAGACGGCAGGGCTTTCTTGTTCTCAATCTGATTGATATAGCTGTTGTTCTGGCCCAGCGTCAGCGACATATCGCGGGCCGAAACATTCTTCTGCATCCGTAACTGTGCGATACGGTTTTGAGTAAATTCCTCGTACACGGGAACAACCCTCCCTTCTCGCATTATTGTATATCGTACAGCTCCTTGAAATGCGATATACCTTCCTGTGTATTCCTTGACACACGATATTAAATCCTTTATCTTTGGAATACGCACAGGCTTAAATATTGCAAAAAAGGAGAGGATTTTAATGTTTGAAAAGACTTGTTGTGTGACGGGCCATCGGAATATCCAGGAGGAGCGGAGCAGCTATGTGGAGCAGGAGCTCCGGCGGGAGGTGCTGGCGGCAATCCAGGACGGATATACCCGGTTTATTTCTGGCTTTGCGGAGGGGGCCGATCTTATGTTTGCGGCTATTGTGGCGGAACAAAAGGAACACAACCCCGATCTGTTTTTGGAGGCTGCCATCCCCTATGCGGGCCGCTTGAAAACAAAAAATAAGCAGTTCCATGAACTGCTGCGGGCCTGTGACGGGATCAAAATAGTATGCCAGGAATATGCCCCCTCTTGCTTTTTAGAGCGAAACCGCTACATGGCCGGGGAGTCCCAACGGGTGATTGCCGTCTATGATGGACGGGAGCGCGGCGGGACATTGTTCACCATGCGGTATGCTCACTCCATAGGACGGGAGGTGCGGGAAATCAGAGTATAAGCGGGCGTTCTGCCGGGCCGGAGTCATCCTTGTTGGCCCCCTCTTACGGAGTTATAATATACATATAGAGGCAAATATCAAACTTTTGTAGGAGGTATGAACCATGCGGACGATCTTAAAAATTATCGCGGCTCCCTTTATTCTGGCCCTGATCCTCGCCGTGGCGGTGCTCTCGTTCCTGTCCTGCGTGGCGGGCGCTGTGTGCGTTGTGGCGTGTGTGGGCCTGTCCCTGCTGGCGATCCTTTGCCTGCTGGCCGGGCAGACCACAGGCTGCATCGCCATGTTTGTGCTGGCGTTCCTGGTTTCTCCCTTTGGGCTCCCGGCCCTGGGCGGCTGGCTGGTGGAGCGCCTGTATGGTGTGAAGTATGCGGCGATGGATTTTATGGCAAGCTGATACTTCTGGACACTTTGTCCAGAAGTTCCGGGCGGCGGGTGGAACAGACCGCCGCCCGATTTTTCTGCTGGGAAAGGAGGTACGGCTATCGCTACAACCTACATCCGGCCTTACAAAGTAGCGGCTGGGAAAACGGCCATCCAGACGATGGAGGAGCGGTTTGCCTATGGGCTCAATCCGAAAAAGCTGGGGGCCGTGTCTGCCTATCTCTGTGATCCTGCATCCGCCCCCGCTGAGTTCCTGCTGCTGAAAAGCCAGTACCAGGCGGAAACGGGCCGGGCCGTGGAGCGCGGGGCCCTGTTCTTTCAGATCCGGCAGGCGTTCCCGCCCGGCGAGGTCACGCCGGAGGAGGCAAACAAAATCGGCTATGAAACGGCTATGCGCTGGACAAAGGGCAAGTATCAGTTCTTTGTCTGTACCCACATTGACAAAGGCCACATTCACAACCACATTTATTACAACTCAACCGCCCAGGACTGTTCCCGGAAATTCCATAACTTCATCGGCTCCAGCTTTGCGGTGCGGCGGCTCTCTGACCGGGTGTGCATTGAGCACGAGCTGTCTGTCATTCAAAATCCGAAGCAGCACAGCAAGGGCCGCTTTCTCCATTATGGACAATGGATTGGGGAAAAGCCGCCCTCGGCCCAGCAGCGGGTGCGGCTGGGGATCGTGGCGGCTCTGGAGCAAAAGCCCGCCGACTTCCCGGCGTTTCTGCTGCTCATGGAGGAGTCCGGCTTTCAAGTGAAGCATGGGCGGGGTGGCGCGATCTCGTTCCTGGCCCCTGGGCAGGATAAGTACACCCGTCTGCGGGCATCCACCCTGGGCCCCGGTTTCGATCCCGATGACATCCGGGCGGCGATTGCCGGGGAGCGGCCCATCCCGGAGTTTCCCCAGGACAGCCCGGCCCCGGCCCGGCGCGTCAATCTGATCATCGACATTCAAGAACGCATGGCCCAGGGCAAGGGCCCGGCCTATGAGCGGTGGGCCAAAGTCTATAACATAAAGCAGATGGCCGCCGCGCTCCTGTATCTCCGGGAGCATGGGCTTGCCGATTACGAGGCTCTTGCGGCAAGCACCGAGGCGGCGGTGGATCGGGCTCACAAGCTGGCCGGGGAGCTGCGGAACACGGAGGCCGCCCTTTCCAAAACCTCCGAGCTCATGGGCGCGGTGGTGCAGTACGCAAAGACGCGGCCTGTGTTTGACGGTTACAAGGCGGCCCGGTATAGCAGAAAATATCTGGCCCAGCACGAGGCGGAGCTGGCAGACTACCGGGCGGCAAAGACGGCCATGAGTGAGCTTTTGGGCGGGGCAAAGCTCCCCAAAATGGACACGCTGAAAAAGCAGCGCCGGGAGCTCTCCGAAAAGAAAAAAGCCCTTTACGCGGAATACCGCAAGGCCCAGGCGGATATGCGGCAGGCCGTGGCAGTCAAGGCAAATATCGATCACCTGCTCGGCCATGCGGACGAGCAAAAAAATAAGGCCCAGGAGCGTTAGCTCCGGGCCGCCGACAACAGGCGCTTGCGCCGGGACTTCTGGACAAAGTGTCCAGAAGTTCAGCGGGTTTGGGGAGCTCCCCAACAAGCATTTTCACGGGCCTGCGGCCTGTGAAAATTTCGGAGTGTGGCCACACCCGAATTGCTTGCCAAAACGCGCACCCCCGCAACATGGCATGAAAAAACGGAGGCGCGTGCTTCTCTTACGCATCCTCCGTTTCTTTAGCCGCTTTCATCGCCTGGATGGTGGCTTCTACAATTTTCAGTTCTTTTTCGTCCAGGAAGCCCAGCATGGCGTCAATCCGCTTTCTGCACTCGCTCCCTTTATTTTTGGACGGATAGAAGTATTGATCTACCGATATATCAAACATTGTCACCATCTGATAAAAGGTGTTGAGGCTGGGGTGCTGGCCGTCATTCTCGTTATACATGATGGTGCGCGGAGCCCGGTCAACAATATAGGCCAGTTGCTCCTGTGTCATCCCGCTGGCTTCCCTTGCCCGCTTGATGGCGAGCCCTATATCGTGAAAATCAAACCGTCGTTCATCTCTTTCAATCTTCATAATATCACCTAATGTAATTTTACATTTCAGGTGTTATTATTTGAACGACCACATATTTCATACCACCGACTAAATAATTTCATGTTCACAAAATGTTTTCATTTGCACTATCGGAGTAGTGTTGACAGCTTGAAACTATTGTGATAGTATTATAGCGTAAACTATTGCAATAGTTCAAAGAAAGGATTTGGTGATATGGCAATTAAGCTCTTTGATTCCGAGCTAAAAGTCATGGATGTACTATGGAAAGAAGGTGATAAGACCGCAAAACAAATTTCTGATATTCTCAAAGGGGAAATTGGCTGGAACATGAACACCACCTACACCGTGATTAAAAAGTGTATCGCGAAAGGTGCGATTGAGCGCAGGGAACCCAACTTTATGTGCCATGCGCTGATTGCAAAAGAGGTTGTGCAAGAGGCGGAGGCCGAGGAACTGATTGGCAAACTGTTTGACGGTTCCCCTGATAAACTGTTTGCCGCTTTGCTGGGCAGTCAAAAACTATCCAGGGCACAAATTGAAAATCTGCGCCGGATGGTGGCGAATTGGAATAGGGGGTAACGCATGAGCCTATTTCAAATGAGCGTGGCCGGAGGAGTATTGATCTTATTCATTGTGGTTATCCGCGCATTGGCGATCCATCGTTTGCCTAAAACAACCTTTTTAGCGTTGTGGATGATCGCAGCTCTGCGCTTGCTCCTGCCACTCTCTATCCCAATGCCTTTCAAGATCCATATCGACCTTGATGTTTTTTCAGATGTGGTTCAAAAATTGCCCTCTGGAAATATCGGATTCCCCATACCAGGGGAGAGCCGACACGCTTATGATACTGGTGCAGTTGTCTCAAGTCCTGCAGCAGAGCGTATTTCCATCTTTGTGATACTCTGGCTGGTTGGCGTACTGCTATTGGCGCTCTATTTTTCCATCTCCTATCTGCGGAGTATGCGGAAGTTCAGAATGTCTGTCCCTGACAATACGCCGTATATCCGAGAGTGGTTGAACGCACACCAGATTGTCCGCCCCATTGAGGTGCGAAGCTCTGATTTGATTTCTTCTCCGCTGACCTATGGCATCCTGCATCCGGTGATCCTCTTGCCAAAAAAACTTGATCGGAATGACCAGGCTGCATTGCAGTATGTGCTGACCCATGAATATGTCCACATTCGTCGTTTTGACGCAATCACAAAAATTCTCTTTGCTGCTGTGCTCTGCATCCATTGGTTTAATCCGCTGGTTTGGGGGATGTATGTCCTTGCCAACCGGGACACGGAATTGTCTTGTGATGCCTGGGTTATTCGTATGACGGGTGTAAAAAATCGTTCCTCCTATGCGCTGATGTTAATTAAAATGGAGGAACGGAGAAACGGTATGTCCGCTTTATGGAACCATTTTGGCAAAAATGCAATTTCAGAAAGGATTGAAGCAATTATGAAATTCAAAAAGACATCTATTTGGGCCTGTATTTTGGCACTTGCCTTGATTGCTGGTGCAACTACGGCATTTGCTGCCGCAAGGACTGATGACAATATGGAACTAATGGGACTTGGATTTTCTACCGCAGAGGTAGGGGATATGGAAGCTGTGGAAATTGGAAATACCACTCTGGTACAGCGTGTGGGGGAAGAAGGTAATCAGGCAGATAACAGGGTAACAAACATCGAGGATATGGCGCACATGGATGTCAATGGTACCACGCAAAATGCACAATCAATGGATATTACCCTGGTTTCTGTTAGCCATGATGATGAGTCCAAGTTTACGCCCGAAGAATGGGCTGAAATTTTGAAACAAATTGAGCAGGGAACGGTGCATTGGGAGGACTAATTGCTTTTCGCATTTGTATATACGAACAATGCAATTTCAGAAAGGAATGAAGCAATTATGAAATTCAAAAAGATATCTATTGGGGCCTGTATTTTGGCACTTGTCTTGATTGCTGGTGCAACTACGGCGTTTGCCGCTACTGCAACTAATGATAATGGCTCACATATTAGCCGGAGTGACGCAGTTCTGATTGACGTAGACGGTAACTTTCAGAAGGTGGATGTGACTGGTGAGGTTGATTCAAGCGACGTACACTTCATTTCTGATTGTAACCTGCAAATGGTGGATGTTACTAATGAGACTAATTCAAGTGATGTATGGTTCATTTCTAATTATAATGGTTTAACTTTAGTTGAAGTTCAGAATGATAATTCAAAAAACATTCTCGATGACACAGGAGATAGTTTTATATCACTTGCGAAAGATGCGCCAGTAACGCTTGGTGTCGGAAGTTGGAAACAAGGCGATACATTTGTGCTTGAGTGCAAAAATGAAGGAAGTAACGCAATTAAAATCAACATTCGTAACACAAGTTCGGGAGAAAACTGGCCTTATACTCTGGAAACAGGGACTGGGAGCATTACCTTTACCGCTCCTTACGATGGTGAGTTTGAGATCACCGTGGAAAATCTTTCTGACACAGATGCCAATCTGTCAATCTCGTACACGCTTACCCGGTAACAAACATTACCAAGGTTTAAACATAAGGGGCTACCGCGGAAAACGGGATAATAAAAACCGCTGTTTGGCGGCTGGGGATCCATCCCCCCTGACATAATACAGTAGCCTGACGGCGGTTTTGAGAAATCAAGGCCGCCGTTTTCTTTTTGAAAAATGAGAATACGGGGGGTGTATTAAAGTCGCCCTTTTTTAAGGATACGGCGGTGTCCAGGAGGTATCGCTGTGTCCTTTTCCCTTTTCTCCCCCCCTAACCTGTCAAAAAAAGCCCACCCGTCCAGCAGGATCAGTCCGGCGGTAAATGTGAAATTTGGCAGTACATAAATGAATTTGTTATTTCGTGCGCTTGCGTGGCTTTGTGTCGCGCAGGCGCATTTTGTTTGTCCGACTTCTGGACACTTTGTCCAGAGGTGCGAGGCGGCTCCCCTGGGTGCCGCTCTCCGCCAGCTTTCCATTTTGTTTCTGCTCAACCCATCAACCGAAACAAAATGGAGGACAAGCTATGACAACGATCAATCTGAAAGATTTTTATTATTGGTACTTAACGGACGAGCTGGTGGAGGTGCCTGACGAGGTAGCGGAGGAACTCATGGCCAGCAAGCGGCGCGAGGCCGCCCATGCGGAACGGGTACGCTACAACAAGGCTTATTATTCCCTGGATTGTGACGATGGGATCGAATACTCCGCCTGCCTGCACGAGCCCAGCCCTCAGGAGCTCATGGATCGCAAGGAGCTGTTCTTTCGTCTGTGGAACGCGCTCAACTCCCTGCCGGAGATCCAGGGCCGCCGCGTGGACGCTCATTTGATCCTGAAAAAGAGCTACCGTCAGATCGCCCGCGAGGAGGGCGTGGACAAGAGCGCCGTCCGCTGCTCCGTGAAATGCGGGATTGACCGCATGAAAAAATATTTGCAGGAAAATTTCTAAGTTACCATCTCCATTCACCCCTCTTTTTCTGGTGGTATGTGAGAGGAGGTTTTCTCTCCGCAAAGGAGGTGCGGGGGCCACAGGCCGCCGCCCCCCCTTTGTGGGGGAGCGCCGCCGCCGAGTATGGCTGTCTTATGACGGGGCAAGAAAATGAGCGCGGCCCTTCCCGCCATTTATGAAAGTGAGGGATAACAGAATGGACTATGATTCTGTCTTGGCTGCTATGCTGTCCCAGCCGTGGAGCAATAACGCCTGCCGTGGCTATGTCATCTACGCGATGGAGAACTGCGGTTTTTCTCCCAACGACATCCGGCGCGTGGTGACGGAGCTCTATGAGGTTTTCGACTTCTGCAGTTTGGAAGAGGCCCAGCAGCACTTTGAGGAAAGCCCTTACTGACTTCTGGACAAAGTGTCCAGAGGTACATATCCAGCCAAAGGCCAGCACTTTCGTGAACTGCTCCAGATTGTGCGGACAGCACAAAAAGGCCTCTATGTAGGAAAATATGAAGTTTTAAGTGGAGAGGCGTCGCGTAAGCGGCGGCTCTCCGGTTTTTAACTGGATGCGCTCATGGTTGTAAAAATAAATATAACGGTCAATCATCTCGTTGGCTTCACAGAATGAAGCTGGTTTATGGCGGTAGATACACTCTGCCTTGAGAATGGAGAAAAAATTTTCTGCCATAGCGTTGTCATACGGGTTTGCTCGTCTTGACATGGAGGGCGTAATGTCATAAGATTTAATC
>NZ_FRAH01000063.1 GCF_900142265.1 Anaerotignum lactatifermentans DSM 14214
TGCTATGATCTCTATCCCTTTTCTTTCGCATAATTCTCTAAGAATTTTCCCTATTTCAGCTTTCATTTTTCCATATATTACCTGTCTTCTATACTTTGGTGCAAATACAATATGATATTTACATTCCCAACTCGTATGTGCTAAACTATTCATATAAAAACCTCCTATGCTTTCTTGTGTCTTGGCGGACTCAAGATAATTATAGCATAGGAGGTTTTTGCTTGAAGCTGAAGCTCACTGATTCCCCCGGCATAGCCGGGGGTTTTTATTGGATTCACCAATAAAAAACCTCCTGTATACACAGGAGGTTTTTTTGATATCTTAGGATTCTTTTTCAGTTTCGTCTTTTTCCCCTTCTTCCAGACATACATTGGGTCTGTCAGGGAAAATAATCATACCAAAGCCATTGATGCCCACCATTTTCTGGAGCAGTGCTTCGCCGCCTTCCTGCTGTTTGAAGTCGATTTCTTCCTTATACAGAGGCAGCAGCGCATACAGATTGATGAGGGTGCCATCTTTCGCATGGAACATACTGATGGCTTCATTCAATGCGGAAATCATAACACCGCACAATTTTGTGCTTGCTTCGTCATAAGACACATATTTATCGGAGTTGGGAATGGTATGTCCCCAGCCCAGCCAGCTTTTGTATTCATGAGGGAATCTTGCCAGATACTGCAGCAAATCCACAGGCCACCAGAAAGTATTGTTATATGTTTCCCCTTCTACAGGCTCCGGCAGCTGCCAGCCAGAAGGCAGCAGCGCAATCAGCTCTGCCCTCTCCAGCATCTGATAATCTGGATAAAATTCATCAGGCAGCTGCATAGGCAATGCGCTCATACCAACGGTATAAAGCACATGGAAGTCCTGTTTTGTAGGCGCTTCCAGAATATGAATATCTATCTGCAAGTAATCGTTCAGTTTATCAAAGAAAACCCGTTCTGTGCGTCCGGGGAAGCATTTATTCATGTGCTTCTGGATTTCCTGACTATAAGGTGTGGTATGCACAGGACGCTGTTTTTCGTTCTTTTTGGGTTCCTGATGGCGTACCACTGTTGTTTCTTCATTCTGCAAATTCTTTTCTTCCATTTTTCTGTCCTCTCTTATGCTTCTTCACCAAACAAAGCTTTGGCAAAATCTTCTGCGTGGAATTTCTGCAAATCTTCGATACCTTCCCCAACGCCGATATAGCGTACAGGAATTTTCAGTTCGCTCTTAATGGCAACAACGATACCACCCTTTGCGGTACCATCTAGTTTTGTCAGAATGATGCCTGTGATGTCTGCCACTTCCATAAATACTTTTGCCTGCTGCAAAGCATTCTGTCCGGTAGTAGCGTCCAGCACCAGATAAGTTTCTTTATGTGCCGCAGGATATTCCCGTTCAATGACACGGGAGATTTTCCGCAGTTCTTCCATGAGGTTCTTTTTGTTATGGAGACGTCCTGCTGTATCGCAGATGAGCAGGTCTGTTTTGCGGTTTCTTGCCGCATGGACTGCATCAAAGACAACAGCCGCAGGGTCTGCGTTTTCTTCATGTTTGATCACTTCGATACCAGCACGCTGTCCCCAAACTTCCAGCTGGTCAATAGCTGCTGCACGGAATGTATCTGCTGCCGCCAGCAATACAGACTTGCCTTCGTTTTTGAAGTTATGGGAAAGTTTCCCGATGGTTGTGGTCTTACCAACACCATTGACACCGATGACCAGCATCACTGTAGGAGACGGCAGATTTTCTTCTTCCTCTACCCCATCCTGCAAAATGGCTGTAATCTCATCAATGAGCATATCTTTGATGACCGCAGGGTCTGTGGCACGTTCTTTTTTCACGCGCTGACGCAGATTTTCTACGATATCCATGGTAGTCTGTACACCCATATCCGCCATAATGAGAGCTTCTTCCAGTTCTTCAAACAAATCCTCATCAATCTTGGTAAAGCTGCCCAGAACGGTATCTACGCCGCCCAGAATGTTCTTTCTGGTTTTATCCAAACCTTCTTTCAGACGGGCAAAAAAGCCTTTTTTCTCTTTCACGGGAGCTGGTGCTTCTTCGGGAACAGCTTCAAGTTCAGCTGCTGCTGTTTCTTTCACAGTTGCTTCTTCCTGCTCCGCTTCCAATTCTTCTGCTACAAAATCAGCCAGTTCTTCCACAAACTGCTGTCCTTCCGCGTCCGTTTCTTCCACGAATTTTTCTTCAGCGGTTTCCACCTGCAGTTCTCTTTCGCTTTCTGCTGCCGCTTCCAAACCTTCTTCCACCAGTTCTGTCAGTTCTTCTGTGAAGGCTTCCGCATCTTCCGGCACAACGGTTTCTTCTGTAGTCAGTTCGATTTCCACTTCGGGTTCTTCTTCCGCTGCGGCAATATCATCATTTTCCTGATATAGTGTGCCGCCGGCTTTTTCGTGGAACTCAATTTCTTCTTCGTCCATGACTTCATGGACTGCCTGATTGATGGCGGTTGTAGTTCCCAGATTTTCATTGACATTAAGCACAATGTCTTCTTCTTTTTCTGGAGTAGTGTTCACCTCAATGCCGGCAATCTCCACAACGTCTTTTTCTTCTGTCTGCTCCACCACAGGCTGTTCCTGCGGTTTTTTCTTCAAAAAATCAAAAAATCCCATATTTTCACCTCAAATTAAACTACATCTTCCTGTGCCTTAGAAAAGTCCACAGAAATCAATTTTGAAACACCTTTTTCCTGCATGGTGACACCGTACATGACGTCGGCATATTCCATGGTACCCTTACGATGGGTAATGACAATAAACTGGGTTTCCTTGGAAAACCGTGTCAAATACTGGGCATAGCGTCTGACATTGGCATCGTCCAGCGCCGCCTCGATTTCGTCCAGAATACAGAATGGTGACGGCTTCATTTTCAAAATGGAAAACAAAATAGCGATTGCTGTCAACGCACGTTCCCCACCGGAAAGGAGCTGCATATTCTGCAAGCTTTTGCCGGGCGGCTGTGCCACAATATCAATGGAAGATTCCAATGCGTTGGCATCGTCCGAAAGTTTCAAATATGCTTTCCCGCCGCCGAACATTTCCTGAAATACTTCGCTGAAATTCTTGGAAATCACGGCAAACTGTTCCCGGAACTGTTTTTCCATGAGCTCTGTCAACTCGGCGATAATCTGACGCAGTTTTTCTTCCGCTTCCAGAATATCCGCTCTTTGATTTGTCAAAAAGTCAAAACGCTCTTTCACTTCCCGATACTGGTCGATGGCGCCCACATTGACATTGCCAAGGGCACGCATATCATTTTTCCATTCTTTGGAAAGGCGTTTTAATTCCCCATAAGGGCGTTTTTCTTCTTTCGACGCTTCTTTTGCCGCACCAATGGTGATTTCATATTCTTCCCACATGCGGTCAAAGATGCGCTGTTTTTCTTCATTGATCTTTTCCTGCTTCGTTTCGATACGGAACAGTTCGTTTTCCAACTTGGCGGCTGTATCAGCTGCTGTCTGCACAGCTTCTTCCAGTTCAGCCGTATCTGCTGTCAGGGAAGCAATGAGAGCATTGGTTTCCTCCAACTGCTGACGCAAGGTTTCTTCCTGCTGCTCCAGTTTTTCTCGTTCCGCGTGAAGGGCTTCCTGGGTTTCTCCCCGTTTGTCGCCACTTTCCCGCAAAAGCTCCATTTGCTGATGCAGCTGACGGGTTTCTTTTTGCAGTGTTTCCGCTTCCTGCTGCAAACGTAATACCGTTTCTTCTGCGGCATAAATCTGCTGTCCGCTATTGGAAATACGAATTTTCACCTGGGTGATTTCTTCCATCAGGTGATCTCGCTGTTCTTTTTCCTCTGCCAGATTTTCCTGGAAAGCAGACAAGGATTCATTTGCTTCTGCCATGGCAGCTTCACTCTGTGCCAAAGTTTCTTTGCTCTTTGCAATATCCCCTTCTGCTCTTGACAGCTGGTCTGCCAGCTGTCTTTCTTCCAGTTCCAGCAATTTCAAACGGGAATTGGTTTCCGCAATTTCGCTTTCCATTTTCGCCATTTCGCCCTTGCCTGTCTGGATGGTCACAGTCAGTTTTTGCAGTTCCAATTTCTTTTCCATGATCTGCTCTGCGATTTCCTGCAAATCTTCTTCCGCAAGCTGCAAAGCTTCTTCCAGAGACGCAGTCTGTTTGCCTGCGTCTTCCAATTCTTTCTGTAAGGTATGGATTTCTCTGGTTCTGCCAAAGATATTGGTTGTTTTCTTTGCCTGAGAACCACCAGTCATAGCACCGCCGGGGTTCATGATGTCCCCTTCCAGGGTTACCATCTTATACTGATGGCGATATTTCTTTGCCAGTCTGACTGCCTCATCCAGATTTTCCACAATGAGAATTCTTCCCAGCAGATACGTCATGATCCCGCGGTATTCTTCCGCAAAGGTCACCAGCGTATCTGCTGTGCCAATGACGCCCCGTTCTTCCAAAATGGCAGGACGTCCTTCCAGTCCTCTGCCTTTCACCGCTGTGATAGGCAAGAAGGTTGCACGACCCAAACGCCGCTGTTTCAGATACTGGATGGCGTTTTTGGCATCTTCTTCTGTCTTGGTGACAACATTCTGCATGGCGCCGCCCAACGCCGCTTCAATGGCGGTTTCATAAGCTTCTTCCACCTGCAAAAGCTGCCCAACAGCACCGCAGATACCTCGCTCTTTCTGGTCAGGCAGATTCAAGAGGCTTTTGACGCTGTTGTAAAAGCCTTCATGCTCTCGCTCCAATTCAGACAGCAGTCGCAAACGGGATTTTTTCTCAGAAACCACTCTTTCCTGCTGTGCCAGCGCACGTTCTGCCTTAGCTTTGGTTTCTGACGCATGGCGGCTGTCCTGTTCCAGTGCATCCAGTTCCTGTTCCAGAAACTCTGCTGTTTCCTGCTGTTCCTGCGCTTTTTTCTCCAGCACTTTCTGATGGACTTCCTGATGTTCCAAACGGCTCTGGGTATGGGCAATTTCTGTTTCCAGCTGTTCTTTTCTGCTGGAGAACTGCTCCATCATAGCTTCTCGCTTGGCAATTTCCCCTTTTGCTTCTGTCCCAATACGAATCTGCTCAAAGATTTCATCCTTAAAGCTTTCCGCACGACTTTCGTGCTGCTGCAAGGTGCTGCTCAAGCTTTCATAAGATGCTTCTAGGGTATCCAGCTGTTCCTGTTCCCGATCCATGGTCATTTTCAGCGCTGTAATACGGCTGCGGCAAACTTCTGTTTCCTGCTGTTTTTCCGCCTGCTGTTTCTCTTTGGCAGCAACTTCTTTTTCCATACGGGTCAGGTTTGCAGCGTCGTTCTGGCTCTGTTCTTCCGCCAAACGGATACGACCTTCTGTTTTTTCAATATCTGCCTTTACCTGAGCAATGGTATCGTTCAATGTCTGTAAAGCAGCATTTTTTTCTTCATTCTGTTGTTTCTTTTCAGCAATCTGCGTTTTGGCAGCATTGCCTTCTTCCTGTGCTGCTGCCTGCTGTTCCGCAGCCAACGCCATCTGTTCTGTCAAGCGGTCAAACTCCTGCTCCATCTGTTCCGCTTCTGTGCAGAACATGGCAATTTCCGCCTGTTTCAGCTGTTCTCGCAGAGAAAGGAACTGTCTTGCCGTTTCGCTCTGTTCTTCCAACGGCGCAAGCTGTCCCTCCAGCTCCGAAATGATATCTTCCACACGGAGCAGATTCTGCTGCTCTTTTTCCAGTTTATTTGTTGCTTCTATTTTACGGGTCTTATACTTGACAATCCCTGTGGCTTCCTCGAAAATCCGTCGGCGTTCTTCCCCTTTGGCATTAAGAATCTCATCAATTCTGCCCTGCCCAACGATGGAATAGCCTTCTCTGCCGACGCCTGTATCCATAAACAGTTCCTGAATATCTTTCAGACGACATGCAGCGCCGTTGATACGGTATTCACTTTCGCCAGAACGAAACACCCGACGAGTTACCTGCACTTCTGTAAACTCTACAGGCATACGTCCGTCCTGATTGTCAATGACAATGGTCACTTCCGCAAACCCTTGAGGCTTGCGGCTTTCGGTACCGGCAAAAATAACATCCTCCATTTTATCCCCACGGAGGCTTTTTGCACGCTGTTCTCCAAGCACCCAACGAACAGCGTCGGAAACATTGCTCTTGCCGCTGCCGTTAGGGCCTACCACTGCCGTGATACCCGGATTAAATTCCAGTTTCACTTTTTCAGGGAAAGATTTAAAACCCTGTAAATCCAATCTTTTTAAATACATGTTACACCTCGTTTTTGGCTTTCTTTCACAACAGCCTTACGATACAATTTTTCCGCCAACGATGGTATAAACCACTCTGCCTTTGACTTCCTGACCGGCAAAAGGCGAAAATTTTGCTTTTGACGCAAAAAGCTCCGGTTCGATAATCTGGGTGCCTTTTGTTTCAATAACAATCAAATCGGCATCTTTGCCAACGGCAATCTCGCCTTTCTGTTCCAGTTTCAAAATTTCTGCCGGTTTTTTGGACATCAATTCTACCAGACGTGCCAGAGAAATGATACCCGTTTCCACCAGTTTTGTAAAACTGATGGGAAAAGCTGTTTCCAGCGCAGAAATGCCGTATGCCGCATTGCCGAATTCTTTGTCTTTGTCTGTACGGCTTGTGGGGCTGTGTCCAGAAGCAATGGCATCAATGGTACCATCAGCAATGCCTTCCAGAATGGCTTCCACATCCTCTTGTGTTCTCAAAGGCGGATTGACTTTCGCGAAAGTATTGTAATCTTCCACAGCTTCTTCTGTCAGCGCAAAATAATGAGGGCATGTTTCACAAGTCACCTGCAAACCACGTTTTTTCGCGTCTCTTACCATGCGCACAGAACCGCCTGTGCTCACATGGGCAATATGCAATCTGGCACCGGTAATCTCTGCCAGCAAAATATTTCTTGCCACCTGAAGTTCTTCTGCTTCTCTGGGCATACCGGACAAGCCCAGACAACTTGCTGTATAGCCTTCGTTCATAACACCTTTGCCAGAAAGGCTCCGGTCTTCACAATGGGTCATAATAGGCAAGTCAAACATACGGCTGTAACGCATAACGTTCCGCATCAGTGCCGCACTATCAATAAATTCGTCGCCATCTGAAATGGCAACCACGCCAGCTTCATACATTTCACCGATTTCCGCAATGGCTGTTCCTTGACATCCCATGGACATACTGCCATAAGGATAAATATTCACAGACGCCTGTGCTTTGGATTTGGAAATGATATATTCCACAACGGTTTTATTATCAATCACTGGCTTTGTATTGGGTTCACAGGTGATGGATGTAAAGCCGCCTCTTGCCGCACTGCGGGAAACGGTGGAAATATCTTCGATATTTTCAAACCCAGGCTCACAGATATTGCAATGCATATCAATAAAACCGGGCAATACCACATGACCGTCCAAATCCAATTCTCTTGCGTCTTCTACATGAAGATTCTCGCCAATATCCGCAATGAGACCACCTTCAATGAAAATATCATACAGTTTTTCTTCGGAATAAGGCGGTGTAATGAGTTTACAGTTTTTCAGAATGGTTTTCATGCCAGAGCGCCTCCCATCTGTGACAGAATATAGAACATTGCCATACGCACCGCTACGCTGTTGGCAATCTGGTCATTGATGATGCACTGAGGGCTGTCGATGACACCGTCAGAAATCTCAATGCCACGCTGAATGGGACCGGGATGCATGACAATGGCATCTTCTTTGGCATAACGCAGCAAATTATGGTCAATACGGAAAAACCGTTTATATTCATCCAGAGAAGGCAGGAATGTTTTGTCCTGAGCTTCCATACGCATACGGGTTGTCAGGATAACATCTGCCTGATTCACAGCTTCCCGCACATCATAATGCACCTGCACACCGAATTTTTCGATACCTGGCAAAAGAAGCGTCGGTGGACCGGATACACAGACTTCAGCTCCCAACTTTGTCAATCCCCAGATATTGCTTTTTGCCACACGACTATGAAGCAAATCCCCAATAATAGCAACTTTCAGACCTTCAAAACTGCCTTTGCGTTCTTTGATGGTCAGTAAATCCAGCAAAGACTGTCCCGGATTTTCGTTGTAACCATCCCCAGCATTGATAACAGATGCCTCAACGCACTCTGCCAGCAAGCGGGCTGCCCCTGCCATGGGATGACGCAGAATGATAAAGTCTGCACCCATCTGGTCTACCAGCTGACCCATATCCTGCAAACTTTCCCGTTCCATGGAATGGGCGGAATTGGTCATATCTACCACATTGGCGCTCAAATGCTGTGCCGCCAGTTCATAGGACAGCTTCGCACGGGCACTCTGTTCATAGAACAAAATGATGACAGACTTCCCCTGCAAATGGGGTGCCTTCTTATTCTTCTGGTTCAAAATATATTTCATGGTTTCTGCTGTACTGAGGATATACCGGATATCATCTGCCGTTAAATCCCGCAGTCCGAAAAAGTCTTTCCGATGTAATGCCATTTGTTTCGCCTCCTGTCAGCCCTCCAAACGTTCCATCAATTTCTGAAAATATTCTGGAAGGGGCGCCTCAAATTCCATGTACTCTCCTGTTGTGGGATGCACAAATCCCAGCACCCTTGCATGCAATACCTGTCCCTGCAAAGCAAAGGGCTGTTTCTTAGGTCCATACACCAGATCCCCCAGCAAGGGATGTCCGATATATGTCATATGTACACGAATCTGATGGGTTCTGCCTGTTTCCAGCTGTGCTTCGATGAGGGTAAAGTGTGCCATCCGCTGCAATACCCGATAATGGGTCACCGCATGGCGGCTATGCTTCTGGGTCACTGCCATTTTTTTGCGATCCTGAGGATTTCTGCCGATGGGCTGATCAACAGTGCCCTCATCTTCTTTAAAACCATTGAATACAATGGCGTTATATTTTCTTGTGATGCTGTGCTCTGCCAACTGCGCTGCCAAAGCCTGATGAGCAGCATTATTCTTTGCCACCATCAATACCCCAGAAGTATCTCTGTCGATGCGGTGCACAATGCCGGGGCGTTTTTCCCCATTGATGCCGGAAAGTTCGCTGCCGCAGTGATACATCAAAGCATTGACCAATGTGCCTGTATAATGCCCCGGTGCAGGATGAACAACCATCCCCTGAGGTTTATTCACCACAATCACATCCGCATCTTCATACAGAATATCCAGAGGAATATCCTCTGGCAAGATTTCAATTTCTTTTGCTTCCGGCACTTCCACATCAATGACGTCTTTTTCACGCAGTTTATAATTGGATTTCACGCTGCCGCCATTGAGCTGAATGTGTCCCCCTTCCACCAGTTTCTGTACCGCGCTGCGGGAAAGGTCTTCCATATTTTCTGCCAGAAACACATCCAATCTGGTGCCAACGTCTTCTTTTTCTGCCGCAAATGTAAAATATTCCATCATTTCTCGTCCTTTTTCTTTTCTAACTTGGGTTCTTCTTTGATGACAAATAAAATGAGTGCTGCCAGAACAATGACACCCACCACAACATAAATATCAGCTACGTTAAATACGGGCCAGCTGAAGAATGTAAATTCAAAAAAGTCAACCACATATCCACGGCATACACGGTCAATCATATTGCCTACAGCACCAGCCAAAACCAGCACCATGGCACAGCGTACCCACTGATATTCTTTGGTGCGGGGCATTTTCACAAAATAATAAACCAGAAAAGCCACAATACAAAGTGTCAGCAGCAGAATAAACCATTTCTTACCGGAAAACATACCAAAGGCTACCCCTCGGTTTTCCACAAAGGTCAGATCCAGAAATCCATCCACCACAGTGGTAGAGCCGATGGGCTTCAGGTTCACCAAAGCCAGATATTTCGTCAGCTGGTCGATCCCCACCAATACCGCCGCTGCAATGATAGCTATGATCCACATTTCAAATCTTCCTGCCTTTCCGGGAAAAATGTTCCCGTTTTTTTCATTTCTACATAACAAAAGCAGCCGCAGCAAGGCACCCGCATCGCAGGCACCTCGTTACAGCCGTTTTCATTCCATACTTATTTATGAGTTGCTTCTTTGTGTGCAGCTTCTTTATCAGCTGCTTTGGCAGCATCTTTTTCTGCCAGGATTTCGTTTTTATCCAACAGTTCGATTTCTGCATACAGCAGCAGTTTCACGCGGGCACGCATGAGTTCATAACGATTCTGCAGTGCAGCAATCTCCTGTTCCAGTTCGTACACCTTTGTTCTTGCAGCAGAGAGGATTTCAACACGTTCCAGCTTTGCTTTATCAATGATCTGTTCCGCTTCCGCCTTAGCAGCTTCTTTGGTTTCTTCCGCAGCAGCTTCTGCCAGGCTCAATGTGCGTTCCAGTGTTTTTTCCAGATTACGCAGGCGATCTGTATCTTCCTGAACCACTTCTGTTTTTGTTTTGGACTGCATACTTTCGTTATACAGTTTTTCGTAATCTTCGTAAATATCGTCCAAAAAGGTATCTACTTCTTCGGGAGAATAGCCAACAGCTACTTTTTTGAAATCCTTTGTTGCAATATCATTGGGTGTAACCACAAAAAAACCTCCTTAAATATATACGCCTACCTCTATGCCGGTTCTGTCCTTTTTGTTTTTTCCGCCGATGGAAAGCAGGCGGAACCGCCCAAATCCCCGAACAGAAACCATATCCCCTTCCTTTAACAAAAGAGAAGGATTTGTTGTCACATTCCAGTTCACATTGGCTTTTTCCCCAGCGATGAGTGCCTGCACCTTCCCCCTAGAAAGATGGAGCACACTTCCTGCCACGGCATCCAGCCGCACAGAAGCCACTGTCAGCCTGCGAACTTCAATTTCTTTTTTTGCCTCAATTTCCGACAAATCTGTTTTTTCCACCTGCACTGGGGTGCGAGATACCTTTTCCAGATTCACCAGAATATAGTCGGCGATTTCCTCTGATACAAAGCAAATGGTCTGTTCTTCGGATACAAGAATATCCCCAACCTTTCCCCGGTCGATGCCAAGACCTAAAATAGAGCCCAGATAATCCCGATGGCTCAGGTCTGTCTGACCGAATTTTTTATGCTTTGTGATACGCAGGGCACAAATGGGAAAATCTTTTCCTTCCAACTCCATATAATCCGGTGCAAAACCCAGCATGCGCCGCTCACAGTCTTCTGTGCCGCCAAAGGCAACCACATTTAAGTCTGAAAGAGAACGGAGTTTTTCCAGAAACTTTCCACTTTTTGCCATATCCAGGAAATCCGTAAACGCCGGTGTATGGCGCTTATAACTGAAAGCAGCCTGATCCAGCACTTTCGCAAACAAAAGTCTTTCCTCAGGCTGTGTCATTCCTTGTAATAATGCTTGTTTATTCACATCCGTCACCTCGTCCCGATCAGAACAGAAGCACCAGACCCATCAACAACTGTTTTACCAGCACCATCAGAATCAGTGCGATGATGGGAGAAAAGTCCAGCATCATGCCGCCGCCCAATGGAGATTTTTCCAACATACTGCGACAAGGTCCCAAAATGGGTTCTGTCAGATTGTAAATGAGGCGTCCCAAGGGATTGTTATATCCAAACATGGGAATCCAGGATAATAAAATCCGAATAAAAATCAGCCATTCAATGACATTGAAAAAAACATCAATGGCTTGTATAAACAATACTTGTAAACTCGTCAAATGATTCTTCCTTCCTTATCTGCCATTGCTCATCCAGGGAAGAATGACACCTTTTGTTTTCAGTTCTTCCTTGAAATCGCCGCTGATATCTACATTTTCAGGAGCAATGACAAAAATGTTATTTGCTACACGCTGAATAGAACCTTCCAGAGAATAGCAGGTACCGCTCAAGAAGTCCATGATTCTCTGTGCAACAGGGTATTCTACTTTTTCCAGATTTACCACAACAGGTTTTTTGGTCTTAATCTGATCACAAATTTCCTGTGCATCCTCATAACATTCCGGTTTGATAATCACTACCTGCATCTGAACGTTTGTGTTGATGCTGTAAACCTGCGGATTGTTTCTTGTTGTTTTGCGAGGCGCAGATGTGGTGCTGTAATCGGATTCGCGGCTGACGTCACGAAGACCATAGCTGCTGCTTACAGGAGCTGCCTCTCTGGCAGGAGCTTCATATTCATAATCATCTTCATAGTAATCTTCATCGTCTTCGTATTCACCAAACATCAAATCTTTCATTTTATTAATAAACTTTGCCACTTTCTTATCCTCCTAGATTTCTTTTCTTGCTTAAGCCTTATTGGGGTAGAATCTTTCGCCAAAAATACCGGTGCCCACTCTGACAATGGTTGCACCCTCTTCAATGGCTACTTCATAGTCACCTGTCATCCCCATGGAAAGCGTATCCATGTTTATATTATCAATTTTTTTGCCGTTCATGTCAACCAGTAATTCTCGCATTTTACGGAAATATACCCTATTTTCTTCAGGATTTTCTACAAAAGGCGCTACCGTCATTAACCCTCTGACACGAATGTTGGGAAGCTGTGACAGATCGTGCAAAAACGCCTCTACTTCTTCCGGTTTTACGCCAAATTTGCTTTCTTCATCAGCCATATTGACTTCCACCAGAACATCCATCACAAGATCTTTGGCTGCTGCACGCTTATTGATTTCTTCTGCCAAACGCAGACTTTCTACAGAATGAATCATGTCTACCTTGTCAATGATATATTTTACCTTATTTGTCTGCAAATGTCCAATTAAATGCCAATGAACATCTGGACCCATAGGTTCATATTTCTCCATGATCTCTTGTACTTTATTTTCGCCAAGAGAAGTCAATCCGCAGGCAACAGCTTCTTTGATAACTTCCACCGGCTTTGTCTTGCTGACAGCCAGCAGAAGAACATCTTCTGGTTTTCTGCCTGCACGGGCAGCAGCATCAGCCACCCGTTTTTCAACTTCTGCAATGTTTTGCTGTATGGTTCCCATTTTGTGCATCTCCTTTTTATCAATAAATGGATTGTCCTTCTGTAATATTTTTCGCATCAGATACGATGGTATCATATACTTGAAGACCATAACTGCTGTTGGATTTTACGATAGCATATTCCTGATTCTGTTCCAGAATGGTGATGGGCACAAATTTTGCCATGGAACTGTTTGCCACATATACACCAGGCATGGTTTCCACTTCTGCCACAGTATATTGTCCAGCATTTTCTCCAGTTCCCTGCAAAATCACATCTCCCAGCTTCAGCGTCTGGTCAGACTGCGCCAGATATGCATAAGAATCATCACTGCTGATGATGGTCGTTGCAATAAACTTGGAATTATCTCCATTGACCAACAATACGCCCTGATTGCCTCCGCTTTCTGTCAGGCAATCCAGAGGGATTTTCAGCAGAGATTTTTCAACGATAGCGTTATTTGGAATCTTCAGCCCTTCCACTGTTTCACTTTCCAAACTGAAAGAAATGGTACGGCTGTCCATAAATTCATCCATATATGTAAAGCAAGAGAATACAACCTTCGTTTCCGTTTCACCCGGTGTAATGGAACGAATGGTTGCAGATACTGCCGTTGTTGTATCCTCACCAATCAGATTCAGCTTTTTGGTACTGCCAACTTCCCAATCCAGCACTTCGTTAGCCGGGAAATTGGATACGATATACCACTGATTGCTTCTGACAATACGGAACAGCGGATCTCCCTCTTCTACGTTATTGACTTTGGAAATATAAGTCATTTTTTCACTGCCGCTGAGCTGACCAACGGTAATTTCATCCAAAGCATCCGGTGTCAGTGTTTCTTCCAGACCGTCATAGCTGAACGCCACAACGCCGCTTTCCGGTGCCGTTACAGAACTCATACTCTGAGAAAGCTGCTGTTCATAAGAACTGCGTTCTTCGCTGAGCTGAGAAAGACTTTCCACATCTTCTGACAGCCAGATTTCATTTCGCTGGAGCATATAGCTGTCAAGCTGTGTCCGCATAGAATATAAATAGGAAGCATCTGTTTTCATGGATCTGCTGCCAAACATTTCCACTGTATTTGCCATATTATTTTCTATGCGCGTAATATCCTCAGAAAAAGCTGACAAATCACTGCGGCTTTTCTGTGTTTCCAGAATATCTTTATCAATGGATTGGAGTTTTTCTTCCAGCACATCTGTAGACGCAGTGTCTTTTACCTGACATACCACAGCGGATTTGGAAACATAATCTCCTTCCGAATATTCATAAAATGGCGTTCCTGCACGGTCACTCTTGACCACGTATTCATCCCGCACAATGATGCCCTGTCTGCTCACCGGTGTGTCAATGGTGCCATAAGTCACTGTTTCCACATTGGTTTCCGGCTTTTTGACTGCCATCATCATCAGCTGTGCCACTAAGTACAAAGAAATCACACCAAAGACAAACAGTGGCAAAATACGTCCCGCATAATTTCTGCGGCGCTTCACTGTTGCTTTAGATGGTTTTTTCGGCTGTGCGGTTCTATGCTGCGCCTTTTTGGGCTGCACAGGTCTTTGATGCACCCGCGGTACCGGCTGGGGCTGTGTTCGTCCATAATAACGATTTTCATTTTCCCGCTTTTGCCGGATGCGGTTTAACTCATATACATTATCCCTTTGGCTTCGTCCTTGCGGTGGTCCATTGGGACGCTTTTTCTTTTTTCTGGTTTTATTTCCCGAGGAGCCTTTTTGCATTGGTATCCTCCTTTTTTTGTTTTTTACTCTACTGCATCGTTTTATTATAATACATTTTGTCTCTCGGGTAAAGGGCAGTACCCATTTTCTGTCTTTTATTTTTATAAAAATTCCGCCGTTTTTCATAAAACCACAAAGGGCAGATGTTTTCTGCATCTGCCCTTTTATCTATATAAAAAGCTCCTGATAGCTTTATGCGTTTTTGTCTTGGATGGTCAGCTGTAAATCCATACCTTTTTCTCCGTTACGAATGATGTGAACGGAAACGGTCTGACCAATCTCTGTTTCTTTCACCAGTTCGGATAAAGAATCCATATCCATGACAGTTTTTCCGTTAAATTCTGTAATGATATCCCCTGCCTGGATACCAGCCTGTGCCGCAGGACCACCTTCTGTTACTTCTACAATCAGCGCACCTACAGGCAGTTTATACAAAGAAGCATTTTCAGAGGTAATGCTTGTGCCCATGATACCAATATAAGGTGTTGTTACGGTACCATCTTCCAGCAGATCCTGTGCGACAGAGATAACCTCATTGCTTGGAATTGCGTAGCCCATACCTTCTGCCATAGAGGAGTTGTATTTTGCTGTATTGATGCCGACTACTTCACCACGGCTGTTTACCAGAGCACCGCCACTGTTACCACTGTTGATAGCTGCACTTGTCTGAATTACATTCAATGTGTTGTTATCCACACTGATGGTCTGATTTTTCACACTGACAATACCATCTGTTGCAGAAAGTCCCAGACCCATTGCATTCCCAATGGCAATAACGCTTTCACCGACTTCCAATTTATCAGAATCGCCGAATGTTGCAACAGTTACTTCATCAATATCGGCTGCTCTCAGATCATCCCAAGAGATCGTCAGTACAGCCAGGTCGGAATCGCTCTTTGTACCAACGACTTTTGCCTGTACACTAGTTGTGTCATTGATGGTAGCATATACTTCTGTAGCGTCTTCAATAACGTGGTTGTTTGTTACGATGGCAATTTTATCATCATCGGAATAGAAGATAACGCCGCTGCCTGCACCTTCGCCTTCATAAGGCACACTGAAAGCACCATAATAAGACGTTACGCCTTCAATTTTTGTGGTGATACTTACAACGGAGGGTTTTACCGCACGTACCACATCAATGGTGGACATCCCTGTTCCTGTTGCTGTCTTTTCCACATTCATGGTGCCAGATGATGTTACTGTACTGCCGCCTGCATTTTGATAATGCTGTTCAACTACGCCATAACCTGCGCCAATACCGGTACCGCCTGCCAAACCAATAATCAGACAGCCCGCAATGAGTTTTGCCCAGCCACTGTTTCTTTTCTTGCTATGTTTTTTCACATGTTCCGCATAGCAATTTTTATTTTTTTCCTGTTTTCTGCGTTCTTCTCTGGGACCAGCCGCATGTTCAGAATGTTCCGCTGTGTCTTCTTCTGTAAATTCCTGGTGAACATGTTCTGTGTTTTCTGCTTTCTCTGCTTTTTCTGTTGTTTCAGATTCAAAACACATGGGCTGTGCATCTTCCGGTGTGTAGTCCCGCAATGTTTCACTGTGATATGTCTGCTGGGACTGTTCACTTTTTACTTCTTCTGCTTTTGCATCTTCTGCTGCATTCTGTTCCATATCTTTGGATTCATATGCATTGGATGTATTTTCGCTGTATTCATTTTCGTTGAGCACTTTTTCTTCGTGTTCATTTTCTACGTGTCCATGGATTGGCTCCATGTTGTTTTCGTTTTCCCTTTTATCTTCATTTGGATTATACATATCTCATTCCTCCTGTTATATCTGAATTGCTTTTTGCTTTCTTTATTTTCTTTGTTGTAATTAGTATATTCTACTATTTTGAACAAAATATGAACATGACATAAACAAAGCTTAAACATTTTATGTTCTTTTTTTGCTGAAAAATTCCAAATACTTTCCTTTATAAAATAAGGTACCATAACAAACAATATAGAAAGAGGTGATATAAAATGACTAAAAAGAAGTATCAACAACACAAAAAAACACCTAAAGACACCGTTTCCGGCAATGACTTATATCAAATCCGCCAAAATGCCCATTACAGCGACAGCGGCAAAGCAGAACCGGACAACAACATCTTTTGGGAAGAACGCAGCAATCCTTTGAGCAGCAAAGGCAATTAAAAGGATAAAACGAAAACAATCTTTTCAAATCCTGATAAAAAATAAGATAGCCAGAACCCTTTACTTTAAGGATTCTGGCTATCTTTATTCATATAAAACAATAATATACTGCTTTTTCTATACATCTATTAAGGCTGGCAATTCTCGCAGGGACGGTACCCCTGAGAAATGGCCGCATCCCGGCTGTTCAAAGACACCTTATTGCTGTCTTTCATTCGAGAAACAGAAGAGCATGAAGCACGATGGAATATTTTGGAGTTTTTATTCCCAACATAAGTGACTGTTGTTTCTGCCACTGGCTTTGAGGGCTGTTCCGGTTGTGTAACCGGTTTCTGCACTGGAGTTGTTCCGTTAGATTTTGCACCCACATCAGAAAGTGTCAGTTTTTCCGTTGTATCGAAAGAAATCTGCTGTCCGTCTGTGGTCATAACAATATCACCTGAACGGAATGTTCCATAAACATCTGCGCCTGTATCCAGATAAGCAGACAGCGCTTCTTTATGAGGATGACCATAGGAATTATCAAGTCCTGCGGAAATGACTACATATTCCGGTTTTGTAGTCTGAAGGAACTGACTGCTGACAGAAGTTCTGGAACCATGATGCCCTGCTTTCAGCACATCCACATCAGAAAACAGGCTGCTGTTGGCATCTGCCACATCTGATGACAAATCTCCTGTAAATAATACTTCCACATCGCCATAGGTAAGCATGGTTACAACGCTGTTATCGTTGGCGTTATCATAAACATCTGTAATGGGCAAAAATTCCAGTGTCGCTCCACTAGGCAGTGTGATATTCTGTGCCGCTGTATCCGCAGCATAGTCTGCGCCTTCTGCCTGTACTTTATTATGGTAGGTTTGATATGTCTTTGTGCTGCTGGTTCTGCCGTTATCCACCACTTCTTCTATGGTGTACGCATCAAACACCGCAGGCAAACCGCCAATATGGTCAGCATCTTCATGACTGGCAACAACCACATCCAGATCGCCATCTACATAGTCTGAAAGATACTGCACAACCTTTGTCCCTTCTGCAGATACCCCTGCATCAATGAGGATTTCAAACTCGCCGTCGTTGATGAGTGCTGCGTCCCCCTGACCAACATCCAGAAAATGTACTTGAATGTCCCCATTTCCTGTTGTTTGTCCACCAGAAGTCACAACAACCGTATTGGTATCCCCATTCCACTGAACTTTGGCACCAAAACTTTCCAGCACCACACGAATGGGCAGATATGTTCTGCCATCCTGTATCAATGCAGCAGTATCATTTTCCACTTTCGTCCCATTGCGATAAATATAAGGCTGTCCAATGGGTACTTCCACCGTAATACCATCTTTTTGGGCAATTGCCATCTGTTCGGTTCCATCCCAGGAAACTGTGCAACCATACGTTTCCATAGTTTGCCTAAAAGGAACTTGTGTTCTCCCAGTATCATCGACAAAAGGCGCGCCTGCTTCTTTTGTATATACCACTTGTTTTCCATTGATTTCAACTTTCGTGGCTCCATCCGCATTGGTACAGTTTGGCACAGAAATCAACAAAGCCGCCACTAAAAGCAGTCCAATCTTCTTTTTCATCCTATCCCCTCCTTCGGTGCTTTGTCAGATTATATCACACTTTGCAATATGCTTCAATGTACTTTCAGGATTCTTTTCTTTTTTGTGCAAGTGCATTATAAAAACATATGTTCTTTTTGTTGACTTTGCATATAAGAACATACAGTCTGTTTTTTCTGTAAAAAAAGCTGGAAATTTTCGATCGCTCAAAAATTTCCAGCTCATGATTTTCAGAAAATTATTCCTGTACCTGTTTTGCTACCTGAATCATGATGGCGCATTCCATACGTTTACGGAACAACTGGCAGCCATATTCATATACGCCTGCAATATCCCCTGTTGCATGGTAAGCATTTGCAGCACAGCCACCGGAACAGTACAGTTTTGCCCAGCAGTCTTTACAGTCGGGGCGTGCATAAGCATTGCATTTACGGAATTTATCCTGCACTTCTGGATGGGTAACGCCTTTCCAGATATCCCCCAGACTATAAGCAGGGTCACCTACGAACTGATGGCAAGGGAACAGTTCGCCCCAAGGAGTAACAGCCATGTATTCTGTACCACTGCCACAGCCGGTTACACGTTTATATACACAAGGACCGCCTGTCAGGTCGATCATGTAATGATAGAAAGTGATGGGCTTACCTTCTTTTTCTCTGCGGAGCATATCTTTTGCCAGAATTTCATACTGTTCAAAAAGTACAGGCAGATCTGCTTCTGTCAGTGCGTAAGGTTCCTTGGGATCACAAACAACGGGTTCCATGGACAGTTCTGTGAAGCCTAAGTCTGCCATATGGAAAATATCTTTTGTGAAATCAATGTTGTCATGTGTGTAAGTACCACGTACATAGTAGCCAGTGTTGTTTCTGCTCTGAACGAATTTCTGGAACTTAGGCACGATTACATCATAGCTGCCGTGACCGCCAACAGTGCGGCGCAGTCTATCATGAACTTCTTTTCTGCCGTCCAGACTCAGTACCACGTTATGCATTTCTTTGTTTGCAAATTCGATGACATCATCATCAACCAGCAGACCGTTGGTAGTCAGTGTGAAACGGAAGTTTTTGTTGTGTTCTTTTTCCACACTGCGGGCATAATTTACCAGCTGTTTCACCACATCCCAGTCCATGAGGGGTTCGCCGCCGAAAAAGTCCACTTCCAGATTTCTTCTGCTGCCAGAGTTGGCAATGAGGAAATCCAGAGCCTGTTTGCCCACTTCAAAACTCATGAGAGCACGTTCCCCCTGATATTTGCCCTGACTTGCGAAACAGTAATCACATGTCAGATTGCAGGTATGTGCCACATGGAGGCACAGTGCTTTAATGTCGTTGTTCTTCATTTTGAAATTTGCCGCAATGTCTGCGTACAGATCTTCTGTAAAGAGTTTGCCTGTTTTCTTCAGTTCTTCTACCCCTTCCAGAATATCCGCGATTTCTTCGGCTGTTACTTCTGGATTATCTGCGTATTTTTCCAGAATCTCCTTTGTGATTTCTTCTTTTGTATGTCCTTCATACATACCGATGATGTCGTATGCCACATCATCCACAACATGCACGGAGCCGCTGTAAACGTCCAGCACAATGTTGTAACCGTTTAACTTGTACTGATGAATCATAAAAATCCTCTTTCTATTTTATATACTATTTGATCCGAAGCCATCTTCGGGATTATGCGTAAAAAGTCGCCGCCCGAAACGGGCAGCGACTTATCCTGTCGCTTCTTATTTGTTTTCGCACTGCTGGTTTGCAACACCACAAGAAGTTTTGCAAGCAGACTGACAGGATGTCTGGCATTCGCCACAGCCGCCGTGTTTAACACTTGCAGCCAGATCACGGGTATTCAATGTCTGAATGTGTTTCATGTATATCACCCCTTTGCTTTTACGGACGTCTTTTCCTTTAAGACATACCTGTTCGTATTCTATCACAAAAAATGTCGTGTTTCAAGTTTGAACCAAAAAATGTCACATCATTCCTTGTGGGTTTGTCAAACATATGTTACACCCTCCTTAATAAATTCCTTCAGGACAGTCTGTGGGGATTTCCAACCCAGAGGTCTCATAGGGAACAGATTATAGTCCCTACGGTTATAGACTTGGAGCTGCCTGGAAAAGTCCTCAAAGGAATAAAAGGTATGGGTGGCATAAAACCGCTCGTTATCCTTCCGGTGGCTGCGTTCCACTTTCCCGTTATGACGGGGTGTGAAAGGACGGATCAGTTTATGACGGATTCCATGCTCCTTTAGAGTTCGCTGAAAAGCTGTTAAGGTCACCTGTC
>NZ_FRAH01000060.1 GCF_900142265.1 Anaerotignum lactatifermentans DSM 14214
ACGAAGTGAAAGCCAGCGTCATTTAGGCGCTGGCTCTTAATAAGCCCTTATAGGGCTAGTGCAAACCACGTCTTTTAGGCGTGGTTATGATTTGCATTGTGCTATTTTGTTTGGAATAAAATCCCATTCGGATTGTATCATTTGTTGTGTTCGTGTTGACAAAATACCACAAGATATAGTATACTTACCACGTATTTGTAGTGGTTGTAACGGAACAGGGGTAGAGGAGATGTCAATATGGAACGAGTAAGGCAGTTGGTTTCTGCGGTCATTGCAGGTGGATTGATTGGCATGGGCGGTACAGTGTATCTATCACAGCAAAATCCTGTTGTGGGCAGCTGCTTGTTTGCCATTGGCTTGTTTACCATTGTTATTTTCCAATTGCAGTTATTTACCGGAAAAATCGGCTATCTGCCGATGCAGAAGCCTGTGTATCTCATTGAACTGGCGATTACATGGATTGGCAACCTGATTGGTACATATATCGTTGCCTGGATGGTACGGAACAGCCGCATCTATGAAGGCATGGCGGAAAAGGTACAAACTATCGCGGCAACAAAGCTGAATGATGATTTTTTGAGTATTTTCCTGTTGGCTGTGTTCTGCGGCATGCTGATGTTTATTGCCGTAGATATTTTCAAAAATCAGACAGGTTCCACCATTCGTACCGTAGGGGTATTTATCCCGGTTATGGTGTTTATTCTGAGTGGATTTGAACACGTCATTGCTAACATGTATTATTTTTCTTTGGCAGGTGTATGGAGCGGTCATTGCTTACTCTCCATCATCGTCATGACTTTGGGGAATTCCGTTGGCGGTATGATCATTCCTCTTTACCTGAAATGTTTTAAAATACGATAATTACTGTATTTTACGGACAGACCTTATCGGGCATCTTTATAAGAAAACAAATATCACTGGAATTCTGGCAGTTCATGGGATTCCAGTGATTCTATTTTACTTGAAATTGTTTTTTTAGAGAAATTTGCTTGAGGTTTGTCCGCTGTTTTATCTGAAAATATGTTAGAATAGATTGAAATTTATCTCCAGAAAGGATTGTTTTATGCAGGAACAGAGTTTACAGACAGTGTTTGCCCTCTTAACAGAGTGGTATCATGTATATAAAAGAGATCTGCCATGGCGCAGAACAAAAGACCCCTATGCCATTTGGGTTTCGGAAATCATGCTCCAACAAACGAGAGTAGAGGCGGTAAAGCCTTATTATGCAAGGTTTTTGGAGGAACTGCCTACCATCCGTCATTTGGCAGAAGCCGATGAGGAACAGATTCTCAAGTTATGGGAAGGCTTGGGATATTATAGTCGTGTGCGGAACATGCAGGCAGCGGCAAAACAGGTCATGGCAGAATATGACGGAAAAATGCCCGCAGACCATAAAGCCCTTTTGCGTCTGAAAGGCATTGGACCTTATACGGCTGGTGCGGTAGCTTCCATTGCGTTTTCTCTGCCTTTTGCGGCAGTGGACGGCAATGTGCTCCGTGTGATGTCCAGAGTTTTTGCCGATGAAAGGGATATCATGCTCCAGCAGACCAAAAAGGCATGGGAAGAAGAAATCAATGACGCATTGACAGGAGAGATTGCTGGAGACGTGAATCAGGCGTTGATGGAATTGGGGGCAACAGTATGCGTACCCAATGGGGAACCTAAGTGTGAAAATTGCCCCCTTCGTACATTGTGTCTGGCATATCAAAAAGGAAATCCTATGCAGTATCCCGTAAAGAGTGAGAAAAAGCCAAGAACGAAAGAATATCTTTCTGTTTGCTTTATGACGGATGGCAAAAGGATTGCTTTGCGAAAACGTGATAGTAAAGGATTGCTGGCAAATTTATGGGAACTGCCTCATGTACCAAAAGAATATGCTTTGCCAATGGCTTTTGCTGACTGGGGCATACAACAGGCAGAAATCAAAAATATGCGTGGACAGAAGCATATTTTTACACATATAGAATGGCATATGGATGCGTATTTTATCAACGTAAAAGCTATGGCAGATACACCATTTCAATGGGTAACCATAGAGGAGGCAAAAGAAAAGTATGCACTGCCTTCTGCTTTCAAAAAAATCTGGGCAGAAGGTCTGGATATGCTGGAAGATATGGAATACGAACAGATACATTTGTGAAAAGTTCTGAATTTTCTTTTGAAATTGCTCTCTTTTCGGGCAATAAAACGTGATTTTTATTTTGAGAAGGAATTTGTCTAACCAAAACACCTTCTTTTTACGAGTGCATCTGAAAGATATGTGTAAAAGTGATATGCATCAAACATAAAGTTATAAAATCTATCAAATGATAATAATTATTATTTGACTTTTCTTTTACATTCCTGTAAAATATACTTAAAAAGTAGGAAAGAAGGCTGGTGAAAAAATGATTGAAGTAAGAAATGCTGTATGGGAAGATCGACAGGATTTTTCTGATTTGTGGCAGCTTTGTTTTGGTGACAGCGATGCTTTTTGTTATTGGTTTTTTCACCATAGATTTGAGCCTTCTCTCTCTGTCTGCCTGAAAGCCGATGATGTTTTCGCGGCATGTATGCAGGCATTTCCCTACACCATTGGAATCCGTGGAAAAGCGGTAAAAGGCACTATGCTTTGTGGTGTCTGTACCCATCCAGATCATCGAAAGAAGGGATATATGGGAAGAATTTTCCCCTATGATATGCAACTCTTGCAGCAAAAGGGCTATGGCGTAGCTGTTCATACACCGGCAGTTTTGCCCAGTTATTTTTCCTTTGGACATTATCCTGTGGCAGATGCTTGTTATCTGACAGCAGAAAAAATACCGGAAGTGAAAGCTGTGGAAGGTGTTTATCCTTTGCAGCCAGAAGAATACGTAAAGGCATTTGATTGCTACACGGATTTTGCAAAAAAATACAGCGGCATTATCTACCGTACAGAAGAAGATTTTTTGCGTAAATGTGCGGATTATAACGCTGACGGCGGAAAATGCATGGCTTATGGAAAAGATGCTGTAGAAGCTTATGTGTTTTATTATCAGACAGAAACAGAATTGATCTGTGCGGAAGCGGTTGGGGATGATGATGCTTTGCAGAAGGTGCTGACAGGCATTTTCGCAGAATGCGATGGTTTGTCATTATCTGTAAAACTTGCTCCTGAATCCCAAATTACTTTTGACTTTGCCAAGAAAGAAGTAAAGCAGAAAGGTGTCATGGGTCTGACGAATTTGCAAGTGCTGTTGAAGGCACTGGAACTTCATGGAGAAGCAGCTTTTGCTGTGGAAGATCATGTGGTTCCGGAAAACAATGGCTGTTTTCTGTTGAATGGCGAGAAAACAGAAAAAACGCCTGCTTTTTCCATTCCTGCGGGAAGATTGCTGCAGGTGCTGGTGGGATACACCGATTTGGAAAGCCAGCGACCCTATGTGCATATATATGATGAAGCGGGATTTCAGGAAATCAACGAGAAATTACCAAAATGTAACTGTTATATTATTGATGAATATTAAAAATGGAGGCTGAAAAACATGCCGTATACACAATGTTTGGAAAGAGAAGTAGAAGCTGACTGTAAAAACGAATTTTGTTTCCGTCCTTTTACACTGGAAACAAAGGAACTGATTGAAAGCTATACAAAACCTTGGCAGATGGATTGTTCCGATTTGTCTTTTGCGAACCTGTTTATCTGGGGCACAGAAGGAAAAATGGAATTTGCCGAAAAAAATAACGTACTGTATGTAAAACTGGACTTTGAAGGTGTGCCTGTTTATTTCTGGGCACCTATCCCCAAAAAAGGTGCCGATGTGGATTACCGGAAAGCCATCATGGATGCAGCGGACTATATGAAACAGGCAGGTGTGGAACCCACATTCCGTTCTGTTTGGACACCTTTCCGCGATATGATGCTGAAAGCTTGCCCAGAAATGTTCGCAATGCCTACAGATATTGCTTGGGACTATGTTTATGAGAGAGAAAGTCTGGCAACACTGAAAGGCAAAAAACTCCACGGCAAAAGAAATCATATCAATAAATTCCTGGCAAATCATCCCGATTATGAATATCGCAAATTGGATGCAACACTTATTGACGACTGCATGGCACTGTATGATAAGTGGATTTCTGAAAGAGAAGAAACCAAGGAGCTGGAAGACGAGAGAAAATCCGTTTCTCTTGCTCTGCACAATATGGAACGTCTGGGCTTGACTGGCGGTTCCATTTTCGTAGACGGTAAGATGGGTGCGTTCACAGTAGGGGAACGCCTGCGTGATGATGTGCAGCTGGTGCATATTGAAAAAGCAGATACAGATATTGATGGACTGTATCCCATGATCAACCAGCAGTATGTGCTCCATGAATGTCAGGATGTGACTTATGTGAACAGAGAAGAAGATATGGGTCATGCAGGTATGAGAAAAGCAAAACGCTCTTATAACCCTGCTTATATGGTAGAAAAATATCTGCTGAGCTTCCGTGACCTTTCCGAAGAAAAAGGTCTTTGGGGCGCAGAAAGTGAAGATGCAGAATAAAAATGCCATTGACACAAATTTTGGTTCTATGGTAAAATACACAAGATTGTGAGGGAATGAGGTTCTCCCGCGGCAATGCCGGAAACGCTGAAACAGCTGATGACTTCTGTAAAATCAATTACAGGGTCATTGGCTTTTTTATTGGGAAGAAAGGGGAAAGAAATGGAAAAACATGCATATGGTTCGTGGAAAACACAGTTGATGCTGGCAGGATTAGGGATTGTCATTGGAGCACTGGTAGGGTGTCTGGATACGATCTTCGGTAAAGTCCTCCTTTGGGTCAGTGATATTCGAACCGCACATATATTTTATCTGGTACCTGTGCTGCCTTTAGTGGGTGTTTGCATCGTTTGGGCATATAAAAAATATGGTGGCAGAAGTGGGGAAGGCATGGGCTTGATTCTCTCTGTGAGCCATCGAGAAGATGAAGAAGTTCCTAGACGACTGATTCCTTTTGTCATGATTAGTACATGGCTGACCCATTTGTTTGGCGGCAGTGCCGGCAGAGAAGGGGTAGCAGTACAGCTGGGTGCTACCGTTTCCCATCAAGTGGGAAAACGCTTTTCCGTAGAAGATGGAACGCATATTTTCCTGCTGACAGGTATGGCGGCAGGGTTCGCAGGTCTATTCCGTACACCTCTGGCAGCCATTTTCTTTGCAATGGAAGTGCCTATAGTTGGACAGCTTGCACTTCGTGCCATTCTGCCCATGTGTACGGCTGCTTTTACAGCGGCTTCTGTTTCCGCATTTTTGGGACTGGAAAAATTTCAGGTGCCTTTGGAATTGCAAATGGCAGTGACACCTGTTTTTGTAGGGAAACTCATCGTAATCGGTTTGATTTTTGGCTGTGTAGGCAGTCTGTTTGCATTCCTTTTGGGAAAAAGTAAAAAGAAATTGGCGGAAATCCTGCCAAATCCATTGCTGCGCGTGTTTTTGGGTGGTATCATATTGAGTATTCTGCTGTTATTTTTCCATCAGGGAAGATATACAGGGCTGGGAACCAATCTGATTTCTGCATCTTTTGACGGAGATACCATTTATGCATATGACTGGTTGTTGAAAATCCTGCTGACAGTATTCACACTCTCTCTGGGATTCCAAGGTGGGGAAGTGACACCATTGTTTTCCATTGGCGCGTCTTTGGGCGTAATTTTGGCAGGATTTATGGGATTGCCTGTGATGTTGGCTGCCGCTTTGGGATATGCCGCTGTTTTCGGAAGTGCCACCAACACACTTCTGGCACCTATTTTCATTGGTGCGGAAGTTTTCGGTTATGAGTATCTGCCGTTTTTTGCAATTGCTTGTCTGGCTGCCCATATATTTTGTCATTTCCCTTCAATTTATGGAAAGCAGAAATATGGTTCCTATAGAAAATCCTTATTGCAGTTGGTAAAAGGAAAGGAGAAATCTATCTGATGAAATTTTATTTCGCGCCTATGGAAGGAATCACGGGCTATGTCTTTCGGAATGCACATCATGCCTGTTTTCCTTCGGTAGATCGTTATTATACACCATTTATATCTCCTAACCAAAACCGTCCCATGAGCCCAAAGGAAAAACGGGATGTTCTGCCGGAAAATAATCGGAATATTCCTCTGATTCCACAAATCCTGACAAATAATGCCGCACAATTTTTGCAGGCCACAAAGGTGTTGTCAGATATGGGCTATGAGGAAGTGAATCTGAATCTGGGCTGCCCTTCGGCGACAGTGGTGACAAAAGGAAAGGGGGCTGGTTTTTTAGGAGAAAAGGAAAAACTGCGTGCTTTTTTGGATGAGGTTTATGAACAGACACCTATTCCTGTTTCCCTCAAAACAAGACTGGGCATGCGTGATCCCATGGAAATTGTGGAATTGCTGGAATTGTTTCACCCATATCCAGTGAAAGAGTGGATTCTCCATGCCCGCATTCGGGAGGATTACTATAAATATGAGCCCCGTCTGGACGCTTTTGAGGTAGCCGCGAAAAAAAGTCCTTTTCCTCTTTGTTATAACGGAGACATTTTTTCCGTTGCTGATTATGAGCGAATTTGTCAGCGTTTCCCACGGATTCAATCTGTGATGCTGGGACGGGGGCTTATGGCGAATCCGGCGTTGGTTAGACAGATACAAGGCGGTAGTCCATGTACAAAAGAAGAATTCCTTTCTTTTCACAATCGTATCTGTCATGGATATGAAGAAATCATGTCCGGTGACCGGAACGTGTTGTTCAAAATGAAGGAATTATGGGCGTATTGGGAAAATCTTTTTACAGGAGAAGAAAAGCGCATCAAAAAAATCAGGAAAGCCAATTCTTTGGCGGAATATGACGCTGCGGTATCGATTTTACTGGAACAAGCTGATTTTGCATCAGATATAAAGAAATCTTAAGAAAGAAAAATCTTATGTTTAGTGGATATTTCTGGTAAAACCAAGTATAATAGAAAACGCAAAAATAATGAAAAAGAGAGGTAGCGTATGAACTTGATTGAATTATTGAAAGCAGCGCTTTTCGGTGTCATCGAAGGCATCACGGAATGGCTGCCCATTAGCAGTACGGGGCATATGATTCTGTTCAATGAATTTATGCCTTTGCAGGTATCGGAAGAATTCTACAGTATGTTTGAGGTTGTGATCCAGCTTGGCGCCATTCTGGCAGTTGTGGTCATATTCTGGAATTCCATTTTTCCTTTCCAGAAACCGCCCTATGACCCCAGAAGAATTCGGACAGGGCTGATTTCTTATCTGCGCATGGATATTGTCATGCTGTGGCTGAAGATTTTGGTTGCCTGTGTGCCGGCGGCAGTTATCGGGCTGTTGTTTAATGAGAAGTTTGAAGCATTGTTTTACAACTATACCACCGTTGCCATTGCACTGATTGTTTTTGGTATCGCGTTTTTGATCATTGAAACACGTCATAAAGGAAAACGAGCACGTGTCAACAGCTTGGAGGAAATCACATTCCAGCTTGCCCTGTTGATTGGGGTATTCCAGCTCATCGCGGCAATTTTCCCCGGTACATCCCGTTCCGGTGCGACCATCGTTGGTGCACTGCTTTTGGGGGTATCCAGAACCGTAGCAGCAGAATTTACATTCTTTTTGGCAATTCCCGTTATGTTCGGCGCAAGTTTGCTGAAGATCGTACAGTTTGGCTTCCATTTTACCGGTATGGAAGTTGCTATCCTGCTGACTGGTATGATTGTAGCTTTTGTGGTATCTATTCTTGTAATCAAATTCCTCATGGGTTATATCAAGAAACATGACTTCAAAGTCTTTGGCTGGTATCGTATCATTTTAGGTATTGTGGTACTGCTTTATTTTGGTCTGATTGCAAAATAATGAATTTGTGATACAAAAGAAAGAAGGATGAGAAACAAATGTTTGGACTGTTTGGAAAAAAAACAGACTTTATGACATTGCTGCAGGAGGCAAAGGAGACAAAGAATGCAGTTGTTATTGATGTACGAGAACCTGATGAATACATGCAGGGACATGTACCCGGCAGCATCAATATCCCAACTTCCCAGATCAATGCAGTAAAATATGAAAAAGATACGCCTCTGTATCTGTACTGCCTCAGTGGCGGCAGAAGCAAAATGGCAATGGGTTTTTTGGAGCAGAAGGGCTTCCAGAATGTAAAAAATATGGGTGCCATTGGTCAGTATCGAGGCGAATTGGAAAAATAAGCACGAAAAAAGTGATTCAAAGCAGATTCCCCTTAAGAAAATATTGTTTTTCTTTTCTTTGATTTCTTAAGGGGAATTGCGACGGCGGTCTTCATAAGAAAACACATCAAATAAAACCTTCGTAAAAATAAGAAAGCTGAAACCCTTTGTGTTATAAGGATTTCAGCTTTCTTTGTTTTCTAATGAAGATGCCCCTAAATGAATCACTTTTTTTATTTGTCCAAATGTTTTCTTTTCGACATGGGAATGAAAATTTCTGTAATGATGCTATGGAATAGCCCACCTAGAATACCGCCGTAGAGCACAGACATGATGGGATTGGCAGTGATGGCACATGTACCGGAAACACAGCCAACATATTTATAGTAAAGAAAACCAGCAATCAAACCTAATGTGACAAAAAAGAACATTCCGAAATTGCGCTGTAAAAATGATTTGTATGACATATAGATCACCTTCCTTTGTTTATAGTATAGCAGTGTATTGCGTTTTGTTCTGTGAGCATATCACATTTAAAATGAACAAATGTACAGGGGATAAAATGTAGTTCTTTGCCAAAACATACATCAAAAAAGTATACAGTTCAAAAAAAGGCAATACTGACGAAAATTCTGCAAAAAACGCGACTGTATTTGTCATACGGATAAATGTTTGCTCAAAAAAGACAAAAATGGTTGACATCAGTTAGAATCGTGTTAAAATCTTAATATCACGACAGATATTGTCATATTCTATTGTTATTTACAGGAGGGGAAACCATGGACGAAAGCATCAAGAAAATTGCGCTGCTGGGTATGGGTACTGTTGGCGGCGGTGTATATGAAATTTTGGCAAAACAGAAACCGAATATGCCTGCAAAAATTGGATCTACACTGCAAGTTGCAAAAGTTCTGGTAAGAAATAAAGCAAAATACGCAGATAAAGTTCCGGCAGACCAGCTGACAGATCAGTGGAGTGATATCATCGATGATGATTCCATCTCTATTGTGGTGGAAGTCATGGGTGGTATTGAACCTGCCAGAACTTACATCAGAGAAGCACTATCCAAAGGCAAACATGTCGTAACTGCAAACAAAGACTTGATGGCAACTCATGGGCATGAATTGCTGGAAATTGCAAGAGAGCATCAGTGTGACTTGCTCTTTGAAGCAGCTGTTGCCGGTGGTATTCCCATCATTCGCCCCATGAAGCAGTGCCTGCTGGGGAATGATATTACAGAAGTAATGGGTATCATCAATGGTACCACAAACTTTATCCTGACAAAAATGGCAGAAGATGGCATGGAATTTGACGATGCGCTGAAACTGGCTACAGATTTGGGTTATGCGGAAGCTGATCCCACAGCGGATATTGAAGGCTATGACGCAGGTCGTAAACTGGCAATCATGGCTTCCATCGCTTTCCATAGCTCTGTTACATTTGATGATGTTTATACAGAAGGTATCTCCAAAATCACAGCAAAAGATATTCGTTATGCCCATGAACTTGGTTACGAAATCAAACTGCTGGGTTTGGCAAAACTAACACCGGAAGGTATTGAAGTAAAGGTACATCCTACCATGATTCCTTTGCAGCATCCTTTGGCAGCGGTCAAAGATTCCTTTAACGCTGTTTTCGTGCATGGTGACGCAGTGGATGACGCAATGTTCTACGGCAGAGGTGCAGGTGCGCTGCCTACAGGCTCTGCAGTGGTAGGGGATATTATGGATATTGCTCGTAACATGCAGTATCACTGCACAGGTCGTATTGGCTGCTCTTGCTATCAGAGTCTGCCTGTGAAAAAAATGTCCGAAACCAGAAGCAGTTATTACATCCGCATGAAACTGGAAGACCGCGCAGGTACCCTTGCGGCTTTGGCTGGACTGTTTGGCAGCAATAATGTCAGCATTTCCATGCTGCTGCAGAAAGCAAAAGAAGGCAATACTGCGGAAGTTGTTATTGTAACATATGACGTAATGGAAAAACAGTTTATGGATTCTATCACTGTCATCAAGACGATGTCTATGGTAAAAGAAATTTCCTCCATTATTCGTGTACATCACGCATAAATGCAATCAAAAAAACACCCTTTGTGGGAGAATGATCTCTCAAAAGGGTGTTTTTTACATTTGAAATTATTTTGTTTTTTCAGCTTTTTCTTCTTTTGCTGCAAGTGTGGGAATTTCTCCAACACCTTTCAGAATCAAACGAGGGCGGTAAGGGAAAGTTTTCACAGTTTCCATAGTAGAAACGCCGGAAAGCACCAGAACAGTATCCAGACCACTTTCGATGCCAGAAACGATGTCTGTATCCATACGGTCACCAATGATGGCAGCTTCTTTGGAGTGTACCCCCAGCATATTCAGACCTGTACGCATCATGAGAGGATTGGGTTTGCCAATGTAATAAGCTTCTTTTCCTGTTACCATTTCGATGGGTTTTACAAATGCACGGCAAGCGGGAATGATACCCTGTTCTGTAGGACCAGTTAAGTCGGAGTTGGTGCCGATGAGGCGTGCGCCGTTCTGAATATGACGTACGGCACGGCAGATGTTTTCATAATTATAACTGTAAGATTCCCCGATAACAACGTAGTCAGGTGATGTATCATCCAGAATGATTCCTTTTTCATATAAAGCATTGTACAAACCGGGTTCGCCAATAACAAATACCTTTGCGTTAGGTGTCTGTGTTGCGATAAAGTTTGCTGTTGCCAACGCGCTTGTATAGAAATGGCTGCTGTCTACATGCAGTCCCATACGGGACAGTTTTTCCTGCAGTTCCTGTGGTGTTTTGCCGCTGTTGTTGGTCAGGAACAGGAATTTTTTATCTTCTCTGTAGAGCCAGTCAATGAATTCCTTTACACCGGGTAAGATCTGGTTGCCATGGTAAATGACACCGTCCATATCACAAATGAATCCTTTTTTGTTTCTCAGTTGATCCAATTCATTCACTCCTTTTTGTTTTTTATTTCATTATAATCGAAATCGTCTCTTTTTTCATGTATTGTCGTAAAATTTCTTTGAAGTTTTTGTAAAAAAGAATTGGAACCGTATGTTTTTCGGGAAAGAAGCAATACTAATGAGAAAACAAACGAGGTGAGTATATGCGTACAGATGAACAGGCGCAGAAAAAATATGCTGCCATGGTGGAAAAGGCATCGCCGAAAAGTCCCATGGCAAAAAATTGCCTGATGGCATTTCTTTCAGGCGGCTTGATTTGCGCTTTTGGACAGTTTTTGCAGGAGCGTTATTTATCTTTCGGTATCGAATATGAAAATGCACTTCTGCTGGTGTCCATCTCTCTGATATTTCTTTCTGCTGTTTTGACAGCGGCTGGTATCTATGGAAAATTGGGAAAATACTGTGGTGCGGGAACGGAAGTGCCTATCACAGGCTTTGCCAATTCTGTGGTTTCTCCGGCAATCGAATACCGCAATGCAGGGTTGATTATGGGCATGGGCGCAAAAATGTTCGTCATTGCGGGTCCAGTGATTGTGTATGGTACATTGACTTCTGTTGTCGTTGGTATTTGCTATTATTTTCTGGGGAGGTGATTTCATGACAAAACGTATTGGCAGACAAACGGTGGCATTTTCCAAGCCAGTTGTGATACGGGCAGCAGCGTCTACTGTCGGAAAAAAAGAGGGAGAGGGACCTCTGGGACAATATTTTGATGAAATCGCTGAGGATTCCATGATGGGAGAAGATTCCTGGGAAAAAGCAGAAAGTTGTTTTGTAGCGGAAAATATGGCATTGGTGCTGAAAAAAGCAGGATTGACCCATGAAGATATACAGTATGTTCTTTGCGGGGATCTGCTGAATCAGTGTATGGGAACAACCTTCGGCATCAAAGACCTGCCCATTCCTTTTTTGGGGCTTTTTGGTGCATGTTCTACCATGGGAGAAGCTATGAGCGTGGGTGCCATGCTCATCGATGGTGGCTTTGCTGAATATGTCTTAGGTGGCGCTTCCAGCCATTTCTGTGCGGCTGAAAAGCAGTTTCGATTTCCTTTGCCATTGGGTATCCAACGCCCCCAATCAGCCACCAGAACGGTCACAGGGGATGGAGCGGTGGTTTTGGCGAAAGAAGGAGAAGGACCGCAGATTACCATGGTTACTACGGGAAAGATCATTGATATGGGAATTACAGATGCACAGAATATGGGGGCAGCTATGGCACCTGCAGCTGTAGATTTGTTATTGGCACATTTTCAAGAAACGGGACGCACCCCGCAGGATTATGATGTGATTGTCACAGGAGATTTAGGCTATGTGGGGCATCAGTTGGTTGTGGAGCTGATGGCAAAAGAAGGGTATGATATGTCAGAAAATTATACAGACTGCGGGATACTCATTTTTGACAGAGAAACGCAGGATACCCATTCTGGCGGCAGTGGATGTGCCTGCTCTGCAGTGACATTCTGCGGCTATTTTTATCCAAAACTTTGCAGCGGGGAAATCAATCGGATGCTTTTTATCCCGACTGGGGCTTTGCTTAGTGCGGATTCCGCGGTGCTGGGTCTGACCATCCCTGCTGTGGCTCATGGGGTCGTCATAGAAAGCGGAAAGGGGAGCTGCACATGATGTATCTAAAAGCCTTTCTTGTGGGCGGGCTGATCTGTGTATTGGGACAGATTCTTATTGACCGAACAAAGCTGACACCTGCCAGAATATTGGTTCTTTTCGTATGTGTTGGCTGTGTACTGGGTGGTCTTGGCATTTACCCAAAACTGATTGATTTTGCAGGAGCAGGGGCAACGGTGCCGTTGACAGGATTTGGCAATCGCCTTGCGTTGGAAGTGAAAAACGAAGTAGATGCTATGGGTATTTTCGGAATTTTTACTGGAGGAATCAAAGCTGCTGCCGGTGGGCTTACAGCAGTGATTATCTTCGCCTTTTTGGCGGCACTTATTGCTAGACCAAAAGAGAAATAGTGCATAAAGAGCAAAAGTAATTTTTGTTTTATTATTTTTCAAAAAAATTTTGAATTTTGTAGCGTTGGAGAACCTTTCGTGATATAATGATTATGTAAATTAAGTTTACATGAATTTACAAGGAAGGAAAGACGTAAATGCACAAAGCGATTGGTTCAAGAAAAGACTTTAGCAGACCGGATGAGGATTCTTTGCTGGCAGAGTACAAAGCATGCGTCGAGGATCTCTTGGGGCATGAAATGGTACAGAAAATGGATAACCACGTACAGCACTGCGATACCAGCCGTTTACAGCACAGCATAAATGTATCCTATTACAGCTTTTTGATTTGCTACCGTATGGGTTGGGATTATCGTTCTGCTGCAAGAGCGGGCTTGCTGCATGATTTGTTTTTCTATGATTGGAGAACCAAAAAAGCAATTCGCTCCAATCATGCTGCTTGGCACCCTCGGGTTGCCTATGACAACGCGAAAAAGATTACAGAATTAAATAAAGTGGAAACAGACGCGATTTTGAAACATATGTGGCCCTGCACACCGGTGCCTCCCCGCTACGTAGAATCTTATGTACTGACATTTGTGGATAAGATTTCTGCCATTTTCGAAGTTGCCGAAAAAAAATCTGCGAAAGTATTCAAAAGACGTGCTGTGGTACAGCCTTAATTGAACGAACCCAAGAAAAAGTCCATGACGATGTCATGGACTTTTTTCGATTTTCAAATGTGATAAATAAATCTCAAAAAGTGATATATTTGTACTATTTATATTGACAATCTTATTTTTTGGTGATATATTTGTATCAGAAAGAGATAAATATATCACTTATGAAAGAGGTGCTTTTTATGATTCGGAAAAATTTTTATTTAGGATTCCTTGGGTTTTTGGGATTTTTTGCCGGTCGCTATTTTATGACAGGGGATATTACCAGTCTTGCTTACCTGGGTTTCTTCTCTTTCTTTGGATTTTTCTTCTTAGGGAAGATTCAGGGGGATCAGGCAGACGAACGTTATCAGGAAGATCGGAAAACAGCCCTTGCTTTTATTGGTCATCTTGCTTTGTTCCTTCTTGCAGCCATTTGGATTATCGGCTTGTTCATGAGTAATCTGGAAGTAACATTTATTCTGGTAGTCATTGCTTATGTGGTGCTGATTCTGGCGTATGCTGTAAAATTATATTGGCTGGAGGAACGATAATATGGCAGAATTTATCTGTAATTTAAAAAAATATCGCCTGCTGAAAGACCTGACCCAAGAGCAGTTGGCAGAGAAGGTAGGCGTTCGGCGAGAAACTATCATGCGGCTGGAAGCAGGGAAGTACAATCCCTCTTTGAAGCTAGCCATCGATATATCCCGGGTGGTGGAAACACCCATTGAGGAATTGTTTATCTTTGATTAAAAGAAGCCCTGTCTGATTAGACAGGGCTTCTTTTATGTAAAAAAATATATATTTTTCTGTTTGTGGTTATACTTGCTGAAATGCCGATAATATTTTTTGTAAAGCATCTTCTTCGTTGCCGTCATTTTCAATGATGGTTTCTGCGGCAGCTGTGTAAAGAGGCAGACGTTCTTTGTAAAGTCTGCGAACTGCATCCTGATCGGGGACCAGAGGGCGACCATTGCCGCTTTCCAACAATTCTGGATCACGCTGAATCCAAATAACAGTTCCATTACCTTTCAGCCAGCGGATATTTTCAGGGTTTTTGATGACACCGCCACCGGTGGAAATGACCAGATTATTCTGTGTGGAAATTTCCTGTATAACTTCGGATTCCACCTGACGGAAGGAATCTTCGCCGTATGTCGCAAAGTAATCAGCAATGGACATACCAATGCGTTTGATGATTTCTGCATCTGTATCCACAAAAGTCTTTCCGAGTTTTTCTGCGGCAAGTTTGCCAATAGTACTTTTCCCGCAGCCGGACATACCAATGAGCACAAGATTTCTGCGTTCTGCCATCAGTTCATTGTGTACCAGCTCAATGGCATTGTCAGGCAAGGATTGATCCAAAAAGATTTCAACGGCATACTTTGCTTGTCCAACAAGCATTTCTAGTCCACCGATGGCTTGACACCCTCTTTCCTGCGCATCTAAAACTAGTCTGGTTCGCAGAGGATTGTAAACAACATCTGCAACGGCTTCCAGTTTGGTGAAGGGCGCCAGATCGATGGGTGTTTTCCCGGAATTGGGATACATGCCAACAGGTGTTGTATTGACAATTACCTGTGCATCTGTATGTAAAGCGTAGCATGTTTCGTATGAAATGGTGTTTTCCGCAATTTTGTAGTATATGGTGTGGATTTCTGCTGCTCCCATATCTTCCAGAACCGCAATAACGGCCTTAGAGGCACCGCCTCTGCCCAGTACCAGCACTTTTTTGCCTGCAATCTGGATATGGTTATGTTCCAGCATGTACCGAAAACCGAAGTAATCTGTGTTATATCCGAAAAGTTTCCCATTGCGCTGCACAACGGTATTGACTGCGCCCATTTTTGCAGCTTTCGGGTCTACTTCGTCCAAGTATGGAATGACAGTTTCCTTATATGGTATGGTCACATTGATGGCGCTAAATGCTTTTTCGCGCATAAAGACATCCAGCTCCTCCAGAGAAAGCGGAATCAGATCATAAGTATAATCAGCCAGTTTCTCGTGTATGATTTTGGAAAAGCTGTGTCCTAATTTTTCACCAATTAGTCCGTAACGCATCATAAATATCACCCCATTTGATAAATTTTCTCTATATGCTAATATAAAATAATCTATTATGCAACAGTTTTTTTCTGTATTGTAATAAAAACGTAATTTTCTATATAACCAAAGTGTGATACAATAAGTTGGTGCAAGTCGGTTGTAACAACTTATCATTTTTCTGATGAAATATGCAGAATATTTCGTGAAAATGCGGAATAATATGATCTAGAATAAAAGGAGTTTTGACAATGAAGAAATGGATGAAACGATTGACCGCAGCTGTACTAGGTGCGGTATTGGTTATGGGGAGTCTTGGAAGCCTTGCAGCTTATGGAGCGACCCCTAAAGCAGATGATGATATGCGTGCTGTTTGGATTTCCACTGTGTACAGTGCGGACTATCCTTCCACACAAAATAACGCAGAAGCACAGAAAGCAGAATTTATTCAGAAACTGGATCAGGCACAGGCACTGGGGCTGAACACCGTTGTGGTGCAGATTCGTCCCAAAGGCGATGCCTTTTATGAATCTGATCTGAACCCATGGAGTGCTGTTTTGACTGGTACCCAGGGGAAAGACCCCGGTTATGACCCTATGGAATTTATGATTGAGGAAACCCATAAACGTGGCATGGAATTTCATGCTTGGATGAATCCTTATCGTATCACAACATCCGGTGTGGATTTGTCTGCACTTTCCGCAGATAATATGGCAAGACAGCATCCAGACTGGATTTTGACTTATAACAATGCCATGTATTACAACCCTGCAAAAGAAGAAGTGAAACAGTATATCACCGATACCGTTGCGGAAGTTGTGGAAAACTATGACGTGGATGCTATCCACTTTGACGATTATTTCTATCCTTCCAATTATCCTTTGCCGGAAGGGGAAGGCAGAGAAGGCAGTGCTGCCAATGAACGCCGCGAACATGTCAATGACCTCATCGAAATGGTTTCTAAGCGCATCAAGAGCATTGACAGTTCTGTGGAATTTGGTATTAGCCCTATGGGTATCTGGAAAAACAGTTCTTCTGACCCTGCCGGTTCTGCAACAAAAGGTTCTGAAGGCTATTACACCGTTTATGGCGATGCCAAAGAATGGGTAGAAGAAGGCTGGGTGGACTACATTGTGCCTCAGATTTACTGGGAAACAGGCAATAGTGCCGCTGACTATGAAACACTGGTGAAATGGTGGAATGATCTGGTGGAAGGTACGGACGTTGACCTTTATATCGGTCAGGGCATTTACAAAGATTCTGTTGCTTCTGAAATCGTAAAAGAAATGCAGATCAATGAAAAATACAAGAATGTAGACGGCAGTTTTTTCTTCAGTCTGCGGGATTTGCTTAATGACAGACAAGGCTGTGCCACAGCTCTGAAATCTTACTATGCGGAAAAGGATGCAGACACGCCTGCGGTTTCTGTTCCGGACAAACAGGAACCTTCTCAGACAAACACAGGCAAAAAGACAGCCTATGCCGGCAGAGCGAACTTGCAGATTGACGGCAAGACAGTAGAAATGGAAGTTTATACCATTGATGACTACAGCTATTTTAAACTGCGTGATATTGCAAAAGCATTGACTGCTACAGATAAGAAATTCGATACCGTTTGGGTGGAAGCGGATCAGGCAATCCATTTGCAGACAGGAATTCCTTATACCATCAATGGCACCGAAACGGCTGTAAAGCAGGGCAGTGATACAACTGCAACACCTTCTACCGCAAAATTGTATGTAGACGGCGACCCTCAGAGCGCAACAGCATATACCATCCATGATTATACCTATTATAAACTTCGTGATATTGCGAAACTGGTTGACTTCGGTGTAACATGGGATGAATCTACAGCAACCATCGGCATTGATACAACAACAGGATACAAAGCTTGATTCAAATAAGAAATAAAAAAAGCATGTGCGAAAGCAACTTCCCCTTAAGAAAACATTTTAAGAAAACATTGTTTTTCGTTTCCTTGATTCCTTAAGGGGAATTGCGACGGCTGTCTTCATAAGAAAACATAACAACGAAAATCTTCATAAAATAAGAAAGCCAAAATCCTTTGTCATGATAAGGATTTTGGCTTTCTTTGTTTTCTTATGAAGACGCCCCTAAAGCACATGCTTTTTTTCGTGAACAAAAATAGGGCTGTATCACTGTTTTTTTCGCATAGAATAAAGAAGGAAAGCGCTTCTGATGGAAGTTTAAGAAAATTTTCCTTTACCATCGAAAGGTTTAATGGTATAATGCTTTAGATATTATCCGAGGGGGTAATATGCCTTCTGCACAGAGCTTATAAAAAGGAGGGTAGCGTGTTGGCAGTATGAAGCGCCAGAGCCGCAGTGCAGATGCGGTTGACGAGGTGGAAGTGATCGAAGTTTTCGGCGGATGCTTCCCGCCCTTTCGCACAGGGACGCAGGTCTTTTACAAAACTTTTGAGAAATCGAAGGGACAAAAGAAAGATAACGTGCGAATAAAATATTGGAGGTAATCAATTTATGTGTGGTATTGTTGGATATATTGGTAAGAATGAGGCAGCTCCCGTATTGATTAAGGGACTGAAAAAACTGGAATATAGAGGTTATGACTCTGCTGGTATCGCTGTATTTGGCGATGGCATTCATGTTGTAAAAACAAAAGGTCGTCTGGCTGATCTGGATGCAAAAGTTCAGACAATGGGCGGTGTAGAAGGTCATGTGGGTATTGGTCATACAAGATGGGCAACCCATGGTGCACCCAGCGATGTGAATTCCCATCCTCATACAAGCATGAACGGCAGAATTTCCGTTGTACATAACGGTATTATTGAAAACTATCTGCAGCTGAAAGCAGAGCTGGAAGAAAAAGGTTATGTTTTTGCTTCCGAAACAGATACAGAAGTTGTTGCACAGCTGTTCGATTACTACTATGATGGCGATATGGTTGATACACTGATTCGTGTGATCGGTAGAATCAGAGGTTCTTATGCACTGGGTATCCTGTGCAGCGAAAAACCCGATGAAATCGTTGCAGTTAGAAAAGACAGCCCTATGCTGGTTGGTATCGGCAAAAACGAAAACTTTATCGCTTCCGATATTCCTGCGCTGCTGGAATACACAAAAGACTATTATCTGCTGAACGATAACGAAATCGTTGTGCTGAAAAAAGATGGCATCACCATTCTGGATCTGGACAAAAATGAAATCAAAAAAGATATCTATAATGTAACATGGGATATCTCCGCAGCAGAAAAAGGCGGTTATGATTACTTCATGATGAAAGAAATCATGGAACAGCCTAAAGCTTTCAAAGCAACTATCAGCCCCAGAATTGTAGATGGTGAAATCAAACTGGATAACATCAAATATACAGATGAAGACATCAAAAATATCAACAGAATTCATATCATTGCCTGCGGCAGTGCTTGGCACGCAGCAATCGTTGGCAAATATGTTATCGAAGATTATGCAAGAATCCCTGTAGAAGTGGATCTGGCATCCGAATTCCGTTACAGAAATCCTATTCTGGACAAAAACGATATCTGCATCATCATCAGCCAGTCTGGTGAAACAGCTGACACACTGGCAGCTCTGCGTGAAGCAAAGAGACAGGGCATTCGTATCCTGGCAATCGTAAACGTAGTAGGCAGCTCCATTGCCCGTGAAAGTGATGACGTACTGTATACATGGGCTGGTCCTGAAATCGCTGTTGCTACAACAAAAGGCTATTCTACACAGGTAGCCCTGATGTACCTGCTGGCAATGAAATTTGGTCAGGCAAGAGGTTACCTGTCTGCGGAAGAAGTGAAGAAACTGACAGCAGAACTGGAACTGGTTCCCGGTTACATCGAAAAACTGCTGACAATGGATGAAGAACTGAAAGAACTGGCAAAAGCACATGCACACGCAAATGACGTATTCGTTATCGGCCGTGGTATCGACTATGCCGTTGCTCTGGAAGGTTCCCTGAAACTGAAAGAAATCTCTTATATCCATAGTGAAGCATATGCAGCTGGTGAACTGAAACATGGTACTATCTCTCTGATTGAAGAAGGTACACTGGTTGTTGCCATTGCAACACAGGATCCTTTGTATGAAAAACTGGTAAGCAATGTAAAAGAAGTAAAAGCAAGAGGCGCTTATGTTGTTGCCATTGCAAAAGAAGGCAATACAGAAATCGCAGAAGTTGCTGACAAAGTTATTTACATCCCTCAGATTAATGACAAATTTACAGCATCTCTGAATGTTATCCCTATGCAGATCTTCTCTTACTATGTAGCCATCGAAAGAGGCTGTGACGTAGATATGCCCAGAAACCTGGCAAAATCCGTAACAGTAGAATAAGATTCATTGGTCTAAACATCAAAACGGACAATTTATGAATGTCATAAATTGTCCGTTTTTTTCTGTTTTTGTTTCATTTTTGTCAGTAAGTATTCTTGACGAAAAAATGAAATTCCATTAGACTTTTTATGTATAATTGTACAGATGAAAAAACCGATTTTTTCAAAATGTAAAAAATAAGTTAAGAAAATTGACAAATTCTTTTTTTGACATCGGAAAAGAAATTTGTTGTCATGCAAGATGCACAGAATTTTAATAAATATTTTATGCAAAACAAATAAAAAAGGACTTTATGACAAGTATACAAGGAAATTCCGGCAAAAATGTCATAAACTATTGGGGACAAACGTGAAATATCCTTTTGTTGTAAGGATTTATCAGAAGTATTAAAATGAAAACATCGAAAGGTTGGTTTTTAAAAATGTCACGAGTGAACCAGGGTGGGGAACAAAAATCCGGATTGACCTCACGCCAAAAAGCAATCATTCAGATTTTAACACAATTTACGGCAGCAAATCCTGTTACGGTGGCTGCCATATCTGACAAGCTGAAGATCAGTTCTCGTACAGTGCTGCGGGAAATGCCGACGATCGAAGCTTGGCTGGCAGAACATGACTTTACATTCTTGCGGAAGCCAGGGGTAGGCTTGGTGCTGGATGAAAGCATGGAAACCAGAAGTCGGATTTTGGAACTGCTCAATGAAACAGACATTGTGCAGGCATATTCCAAAGAAGAACGACGCAGACTGATTTTGGGAGAACTGCTCTTTGCCAAAGAACCGCTGAAGTTTTACTATTTCACATCAAAGTATAAGATTTCAGACGGCACCCTGAGCAACGACTTGGATCATCTGGGAGAATGGCTGCGGCAGTATCAAATTCATGTGATACGTAAGCCTGGGCTTGGCATCTACACAGAAGGAAGCGAAGACCATTACCGACAGGCAATTGCCAATGCCATTTATGAATTTATGACGGAAGAGGAAATATTGGGACTCTTTCGGGAAAAGAAAGAAAAAAGAGAATCTGGTATTTCTGCTGCGGCACAAAGCCGATTGTTCCACTTCATTGATGATGAAACCTTTGAAATCGTAGAAAAGGTTTTGTCAGAAGTAGAACAGCAGATGCATATCAAGTATACGGACAGCGCTTATATGGGTTTGCTGGTGCATATCGCTCTGGCGGTGAAGCGGCTTCGGAATTTTGAAAAAATCGAAATGGAAGCCCAACGGTTAGAATCCTTGAAGCGTTATCCAGAATACTCTGTGGCGGAAGAAATTGGCAGACGCATTGCCGAGCGTTTTGCCATTGAAATCCCACAGGAAGAAATTGGCTTTATCACCATGCATTGCATCAGCGCACAGATCTGGCTCACAGGTCAGATGGATCATACACTTGCCGAACGTATGAATATGCGCCAGCTGGTAAAAAATATGGTGGATATTATAGCCTGCAAATAAAAAGTCAAGGCTAAATTAAAAGAACATTGAAAATTTTATACAGGTTGAAAATTGGGTATCAAAATAAGACCACCACACCAGTGCTGGTCTGAAAATTGTAGTGGATAATTAGGATTCTGGAAGAGTTGCAAGATATTCTTTCACTCGACCATAGTAGATTCTTAGAAACTTGTTGGCACCCGCTGTCATGTAGACATAGTAAGGTTTACCTTGAGCACGTTTCTTATCTAAAAACCGATATACAGGGTCATCCTGTGGCTTGGTTTTAAT
>NZ_FRAH01000064.1 GCF_900142265.1 Anaerotignum lactatifermentans DSM 14214
TACAGAATTCAGTCTGTTCGGGCAAAAACTGTATCTGTCCGCCCTTCTGGATTTACACAGCAGTTATCTGATCAGCTATACCATTTCAGAGCGTCCTGTTCTAAGTATGGTAACGGGTATGTTAGATAAAGCTTTTGAAACCATACCGAATGGAACGGGTCTGATTCTCCATTCCGACCAAGGATGGCAGTACCAAAACAAATATTACCGCCAAATGCTCAAACAAAAAGGAATCCGGCAAAGTATGAGCCGAAAGGGTAACTGTCTGGACAATGCTGTCATGGAAAATTTCTTTGGACTGCTTAAGAGTGAACTTCTCTATCTCCAAAAGTTTCAATCCATGGAACACTTCAAACAAGAATTGGTGGAATATTTGGATTATTATAATAACCATCGAATCAAAGCAAAACTAAAGGGCTTGCCGCCTGCGATTTACAGACAACAAGCCCTTCTGGCTTCTTGAACAATTTTAATTTGAAAATATTGTCTAACTTTTTGGGTTCAGTTCACAACCTAAAGGATTCCGGCTATGTTATTTTTACAAAAATCGTTGTCTTCGAAAGACAGCTATCGCAATTCCCCTTAAGAGCTCAAAGAAAAGAAAAACAATGTTTTCTTAAGAAGAAGTTGCTTCATCTTGGCTATTTTTCTATTTCTGTTAAATACAAAGCAATTCTGTATACACCACACAGTTTCCTCTGTAAGCCTTTCTGAGGCCCTTTTCTTTTTCCGAGAGCAATTGCTCATCTGCCGAAAAAAATGCGCTTTTAGCCGAAAAAACAGGGAAATACAGGCCTATTCTCTTTACTTCGCCAGTTTCAATGTGAAAAGGAAGGTACTGCCTTCTCCCAACTTGCTTTTTACTGCCACAGTTTCTCCATGAGCCTGAATAAATTCCCGCACAATGGAAAGCCCCAGTCCTGCGCCTGTCTTGTCTTTGTTTCTGGTGGAATCCACTTTGTAAAAACGATCGAAAATATATTTCTGATCCTCTTCACTGATACCAGAGCCATGGTCCTTCACGGAAACCAATATCTTGTTCTTTCCAGAAAATGTGGTTTCTACCTCGATGACGCCGCCTTCTTTGGAGAACTTCACAGCATTATTCATGAGGTTATGAAGCACACGGGAAATCTTGTCCTGATCTGCATGAACCATGGTTTCTTTCGCCGCAAAGGAAACTTCGATACGCATACCCTTTTCTTCCATCTGAGGTTCCAGCACAGCGCAATTTTCCCGAATAATCTCGTTCAGGTCAAAGTCCGTTTCCTCCAGCACAATTTTGCTGTCCTGGGCACGACTCATATCCACAATGCCTTCTGCCAGTCTGCTGAGCCGCTGGCTTTCTTCCAGCACGATCCGCAGGTAACGTTCTTGTTTTTCCGGCGGAATGGTGCCGTCCAGCATGGCTGTCAAAAATCCCTGAATACTGGTCAGCGGCGATCGCAGGTCATGGGATACATTGGCAATGAATGCCCGTCTGGATTTTTCGATATTCTCCAGACTTTCTGCCATATGGTTGAAGCTTTCTGCCAACTGCCCCATTTCATCTTTGCTTGTGATTTCTACCCGCTTTTCAAAATTCCCGCCGGCAATTTCTTTTGCTGCCCGGTTCATATCCATCAAGGGCTCTGTCATTTTCCGGGATGTGACCAGACTCACCAGTGCTGTCAGCAGGAATGCCAGAAGCAAGCAGAATACACCAGCTCGGTACATTTCGTTCAGAGAAACTTTGATTTCCGGCATAGAGCGGCACATGAAAATACCGGAAAGCTGCCCTTCAGAAAGGGGATAACCCACAATGAGCATGGGTGTGCCGAAAATAGAGGAAGAGCCTGTTTCCAGAGAAACCACATTTCCCTCCTGAATGTTTTCCACCAGTTCATCATAAGCCAATACATGCCCCAGCAGACTGCTGTCCATACCGGGAGATGCCAGAACGATAACGCCTTCTTTATTGACCAGAAGCACGCCTGCGCCCATATAGTCCTCCAGCACCTGCATTTCATAAGCCAGATTATTGATGTTCCCCGTATTATAGGCTTTATTGATGGCAGCGGCAATCTTCTCGCCCTGTTCAATCAATTCCTGTTTTGTTTCAGACATATAATGGTTGGTATAGATCACCGAAAGCATACCACCCATCAATATGACGCAAAAGCTAATGGTTGCCATATATAATAAAAATTGCTTGATTACAATGGATTTTTTAAACATAAACATTCCTCCGAAAAGAAAACATCAGAAAAACATCCCAAAAAACAAAATTCATGTTATAATAAAATAGGAATGTTTTTACAAAAGACTTCCTCATTATGAAGAAAGGAGTGGCAGATGTTTCTGCCGTATGTACCATGACCAATCAACGACCCAATCCACCTAGAAAGAATATCAAACTTGCAGACCTTGTTCTGTTCGCTGTTGCCATTTTTCTGATCTTTATGACACCCTGGGGCAACACAAACAGTTATCATCGTCTGATGCTGTTTTTGTATGTAGTTTGTGTTCTGCTTCGTTTCAGCAATATCCGCAAACAGAAAATGCGGGAATTTGAGCACAAGCGCAAAATGGAAGAACGTGCTGCCATGCAGCAGGCTGCTGAACAGCTTCCTGCAGGACACACAGCAGAAGCCGCTCCTAGCGATGCGCTGCCTGCACAGTCTGCACCTGTGCTTCCGGAAAACACTGCTGAAGAAAATCAGACAGAACCCAAAAATGAATAAAATACTGGATATGTAAGGAATCAGCCGCCCAAACAGCGGCTGATTTTTTTATGTATTCCTCTTTACTTGGGACCAAATTTGTAACCCACGCTCCAAACAGTACGAATGCCCCATTCATCATCCTGATTGAGCTTTTCACGGATTCGTTTTACATGAACGTCCACGGTACGGGTATCTCCGGCGTATTCATAGCCCCAGATACGGTCTAACAGCTGTTCTCTGGTAAACACCCGTTTGGGATTGGACGCCAGAAAATGAAGGAGTTCAAATTCCTTGGGCGGGAAATCCACACTCTTTCCATGATAAGTTACTGTGAAATTGGACAGATTGATTTCCAGATTTGGATAACGCAGCACCTGTCCGTCGTCTTCCTCTTCTTTTGCACTTCCGGCTTCATAGCGGCGGAGTACCGCCTTTACTCTTGCCACCAGTTCTTTGGCATCGAAGGGTTTGACGATATAATCATCTGCTCCCAGTTCCAGCCCCAGCACTTTATCAAATGTTTCCCCTTTTGCCGTCAGCATGATGATGGGGACTTTGCTTGTTTTCCGCACTTCCGCGCAGACCTGATAGCCGTCCATGCCCGGCAGCATCAAATCCAGCAGAATCAAATCCGGCTCATAAGTTGTCACTGCTTCCAACGCCTTTTTGCCGTCGTAAACCTCCTGTGTATCATAACCATCTTTCATCAGATACAGAGAAATCAACTCTGCAATATGCTGATCGTCGTCTACTACCAGAATTTTCTGTTTCTCACTCACGGCATTCATCTCCTTTTATACCCTCGCCTTTTACTTCAGTTCTACAACCGTTACGCCGGCATCCCCTTCCCCGAAAGTACCGGGACGCTGGCTTTTTACATGAGGATTGGTACGCAGATATTTCTGCACGCCGGCACGGAGAGCGCCAGTGCCTTTCCCATGGATGATGATGATCTGTTTCAAACCGGACAGATAGGCATCATCGATATATTTATCAATATTTACAATGGCTTCATCTACCAGCTGACCACGGCAGTCGATTTCCGCAGAAATAAACTGGCTCTTTTTCGCCTTTGCCCGCACATTGGTCTGTCTGGGCTTTTGTTCTTTGGGCTGTGGTGTATCGTCCAGCATCAGTTCTGCCAGAGGCACCTTCACCTTCATGATACCCATCTGCACCATAACGTCTTTATTCTTATCCGGCGCGGAAAGAGCCACGCCATTCTGGTCGAAGGAAATGACATAAACTCTGTCCCCTGCCTGCAATTTTTCAGGCGGCTTGTGAGTAGGTTTTACTTTCTTGGACTTGAGGAAGTCCTCCTGCACGGAAGACAGCTTTTCTTTCAGCTTGGCTCTGTTTTCCAGTGCCTTCTGCTGGTTTTTCTGCTTTGCTTCCCGGTTCATTTCCTTGATGATCTGGTCGGCTTCTTCTTTTGCCTGCGCATAAATCTGTTTTGCTTCTTCCCTTGCCTTCTGGAGAATCTTTTCTTTCTGTTCTCTTGTTTTCTCCTTCTGGCGTTCCACTTCTTTTTTCAGGCTTTCCGCTTCTCTGCGGTACTGTTCCGCACGTTCCTGCTCGAAAGCCACGCTTTTCTTACTGATTTCCAGGTCTGTGATAACGTCTTCAAAACGTGCTTCGTCATGGGAAATGAATTCTCTTGCGCTGTCAATGATATAATCCTGCAAGCCCAAACGCTTGGAAATGGCAAACGCGTTACTTTTCCCGGGAATCCCGATGAGCAGACGATAGGTAGGACGCAGTGTTTCCACATCGAATTCACAGCAGGCATTTTCCACCCCTTCTGTGGACAGGGCGTATACCTTCAATTCGCTGTAATGGGTGGTAACAGCGGTACGAATCTTCCGGTCATGGAGATAAGAAATGATTGCCATAGCCAGTGCCGCACCTTCTGTAGGGTCTGTACCTGCACCTAATTCGTCGAACAGCACCAGAGAGCTGTCTGTCACATCTTCCAGAATCTTGACGATATTTGTCATGTGGGCGGAGAAAGTACTCAGGCTCTGCTCAATGCTCTGTTCATCCCCAATATCCGCAAAAACTTCGTCAAACACTGCCAGCTGGGAATGGTCGTTAGCAGGGATATGCAGCCCTGCCTGCCCCATGAGGGAGAACAAGCCCAATGTTTTCAGCGCAACGGTTTTACCACCGGTGTTGGGACCAGTGATGAGCAGTGTGGTAAATTCTTTCCCCAGATAAATATTGATAGGCACGACGGTTTTCTTATCCAACAGAGGATGTCTGCCTTTCTGGATATTCACATAGCCTTTTGTATTGAACAAAGGCTGTGTACCATCCATGGACAAGGAAAGCTGTGCTTTTGCGAAAATAAAGTCCAGCTGTGTCAGCAGTTCCAGGTTTGCGCCGAGCTGTGCTTCATTCTGAATGACCATAATAGACAGGCTGGTGAGGATTTTTTCAATTTCCTCCCGTTCTTTCGCCTGCAATTCCTTGATTTTGTTGTTCAGCTGTACCACGCTCAAAGGCTCCATGAATACGGTAGAACCAGTGTTGGACTGGTCGTGTACCATACCGGGAAACACACTGCGGTATTCGCTCTTGACAGGCACACAATATCTGTCATTTCTGATGGTGATGACAAAGTCCTGCAACATATTCCGATAAGCGGAAGAAGAAATAACCCCATTCAGATGGTCTTTCACGCGGTCATTGGAAATCTTGATTTCCTTACGAACGCTTTTCAATCCTGCGCTGGCGTCGTCAGCGATTTCTGTTTCGGACACAATACATCTGGTGATTTCATTTTCCAGATTGGGAATCAATGTCAGCAATTCAAAATATTCGTCCAGACGTTCATACGTTTCCGCTTTGTTTTCATTTTTCGCGTAATTCTTCGCCTTGCGGCAAACATAGAGAAATTCCCCAATGTGCATCAATTCGGGAATGGACAGAGTACCGCCCATTTCCGCCCGTTTCAGCTGGGGACGGATTTCCCGAAAACCGCCGAAGGAAGGGCTGCCTTTGCGCAGCACCATGCTCACCGCTTCGGTGGTTTCCTGCTGACGCAGCACAATTTCCGACATGGAAACAGAAGGCTGCAAATGGTGTGCCATTTCCTTTGCCATAGGGGAAACGGCAAATCCCGCCAGCATATTTATGATTTTATCGTATTCCAAAATACGCAATGCTTTTTCGTTCATTCCATTACCTCAATCTATACTATGCCCCTCATGGGGCTGTTTTCTGACATACAAATAAGGCAGCTTACCGCCGCTTATTTTGTTATTATACCATCGGATCAGCCAAAATACATCGACTTTTCCGAGAAATTCACAGAAATGTTACATTTCCGCCGAAACAAAAACGGAAGAATCCACCGCTTTGGCAGAATCAGGGGCATCTTCATAAGAAAACAAAGAAAGCGGAAATCCTTGTCACCCAGAGAATTTCCACTTTCTTATTTTTACTAATATTTAATCTGTTATGTTTTCTTCTGAAGACAGCCGTCGCACTTCCCCTTAAGAAATCAAAGAAACGAAAAACCAATGTTTTCTTAAGCGGAAGTTTCTTCTTCCGTTTGTTTTTCTCTTTTTGGGGAATTATTTCCAGAATTCGAATTCCATATCGTAAATACGAACGGTATCGCCTTCCTGAATGCCTTTTTCCTCCAATGCTTCGATGATGCCTTTTTCTTTCAGATAACGCTGGAAGAAAGCGAAGCCTTTTTCTGTATCGATATTGGTGTAACCGATCATCTTTTCGACGCCAACACCTCTTACTACATACACACCGTCTTCGACTTCGATGGTGAAAGGTTCCTGATCCACTGCCACTTCGTCGTATTCTTCATATTCTTCTTCGAATACGATGTCTTCAGGATAGTTTTTCAGGATTTCCGCTACTTTTGTCAGCAGTTCATCCAGACCTTTGTTGGTTGCCGCGGAAATAGGGAATACTTCGAAGCCTTCTTTTTCATAGGCTTCTTTCAGGCGTTCCACATTTTCCTCGGAACCGGGAATGTCTGTTTTGTTTGCCGCAATCACCTGAGGGCGTTTCATCAGTTCGGGATTGTATGCTTCCAGTTCCTGATTGATCTTACGCACGTTTTCCACAGGGTCGTCACCTTCCACACCAGCAGCGTCTACCACATGGATAAACACTTTGGTACGTTCTACATGACGCAGGAACGCATGTCCCAAACCAACGCCTTCGCTGGCACCTTCTACCAGACCGGGAATATCCGCCAGCACGAAGGAATCGCCGTATCTGCCTTCTACCACGCCCAGATTGGGAGCCAGTGTGGTAAAGTGGTAGTTCGCGATTTTAGGGTTTGCGTTTGTTACCATGGACAGCAGTGTGGATTTACCAACATTGGGGAAACCAATCAAACCAACATCCGCAATCAGTTTCAGTTCCAGAATGACGTCGTATTCTTTTGCCACTCTGCCTGGTTCCGCATAACGGGGTGCCTGTCTGGTGGGAGTTGCGAAGTGCTGATTGCCCTTGCCGCCTTTACCGCCGTGAATCAGGATTTTTTCTTCCCCGTGTTTGGTAATATCCGCCATGATCTTGCCGCTTTCTGCTTCACGGATAACCGTACCAACAGGCACTTTGATGACAACGCTTTCGCCGTCTTTACCAAAACAGTTGCGTTTGCCGCCGTCCTGACCGTTGCCTGCCTTGAACATTCTCTTATAACGGAAGTCCATGAGGGTACCCATGCTTTCGTCCCCTACAAAAATAACGTCGCCGCCTCTGCCGCCGTCGCCGCCGTCGGGACCACCGTGGGTAATATATTTCGCACGGAAGAAAGAAACCATACCATTGCCGCCGTTGCCGCCTTTTACATGAATCTTGACTCTATCTACAAACATATTCTCACCTCGTATCCTTTCTCTTTCTTTCAAAACCTCTTTCGTCAGAAGCAAACGGTTTTGCTTTTCACGAAAAAGGCTTCAAATGATATCATTTGAAGCCTTCAACATTCTTATTCAGCGATTTCAACAGGGTATACGGAAACCTGTTTTTTATCTCTGCCTTTTCTTTCATATTTTACACGACCGTCAACCAAAGCGAACAGTGTATCGTTGCCGCCTTTGCCTACGTTCACACCGGGATGGATTTTAGTACCACGCTGTGTGTATAAAATATTGCCTGCCAGTACAAACTGACCGTCTGCACGTTTTGCACCCAATCTCTTAGCGTTGGAGTCACGACCGTTCTTTGTGGAACCGCCGCCTTTGTGGTGCGCGAAGAACTGAAGGTTCAATCTGAACATACTTACACCTCCTCAATTTTCAAAGTAAGATACTTGTTATATTCCGTTTCAATGCCGGACAACCCGAGCCACAATGTCTGCAAAAGCAGCTGTACCCGTTCGTCCTCCATTCCCTCTAAAGGGAACACGACTTTGAGATAACCGCCTTTTTTCTCATCGGCTTCTGCCTGAAAGGGCACGTCCGTGAACTGCTCTATGGCATTGACCGTATTGAGAGAAAGTATGGTAACTGCCGCACAGACGATGTCTTCCCCATGGGGTGCATAGCCTGCGTGACCGGAAATCTCAAATGCACAGATTTTATTCTCTTTCTGATAAAGCTTAGCCTTGATCATAATTTAGATGGATTTAATCTGCAGTTTTGTGAAAGGCTGTCTGTGGCCGTTTTTCTTGTGGAAACCTTTTTTGGGTTTGTATTTGTAAACGACTACTTTTTTCGCTTTGCCGTCACCGATTACGGATGCTGTAACTGCTGCGCCTTCAACGTAGGGAGCGCCAACTTTTACATCGCCGTCTTTCGCCAGTACCAGAACTTTGTCGAAAGTATATTCCTGACCTGCTTCAACACCCAGTTTTTCTACTGTGATGATATCGCCTTCTGCTACTTTGTACTGCTTACCACCAGTTTCAATAATTGCGTACATGTGAACACCTCCTCGCAATTTACTCGCTGGATACGGTAACCGAAGCCTTTCTTCGGTTTTCCAGAACCTCTCCATGCGGCTGACATACTTCATTATAGTATCACAGGGTTTTCAGCCTGTCAACACTTTTATTCCAATTTTTTGCCTTGTTTTACAGCAAAATATCGCTCTTCCCGCCCCAGTTTCCGCAGCACGGACAAAAGTGCGGCAAGACCATCTCTGGTCAGGCATTTTTTACCGTTTCTCGTCATTTCATAAGCGATGGAAAGGCAGTCCTCTGCCCGTTCCAAACTGCCGTTGGCAGCATACATCCGTCCGATGCGGTCACAAAGCTTGCCATAAGCTTCTGTTTCCCTGCCTTTGGCAGTTCCTAACAGCAAAGCTCGGTCCAAAAGGGTATTCGCTTCTTTCTGGTTACCCTGAGCAATATGAGAAGCCGCTGTTTTCAGAAGCAAACGAGCAAAATTCTCTGTTTCCCCTTCCATCATACGGGTTGCCAGTGCCAATTCACTGAAACATTCCGCCGCATCTTTATGGCGTCCACTGTCTGCCAGCAGTCTGCCTGTGCGCTCCAGTCTGCGCTGATACTGTTTTCCTCTGGGCAGCTGGAGTTCACGGAACAGCCGTATATAAGGCAGGTACATGCCCACTGCCTTTTCCTTTTCCCCCATGGCAAAATAGCAATCGCCGATTTCCGCCAGCAGTTCACAGTAATCCTTTGTTTTCACGCTGTCATATTCTTCGATGTAATTCTTGGCATTGGTAAGCTTTTGCAGACCTTTCAGATATTCTCCTGCTGTCAGGTACCATTCACCTAATCTGCGGCAAGCCTGGGCGTATTCCATGCCTTCCGCCGCCTGTTCTGCCGCCTGATACCAGAAAAATGCCTGATCCCGATTGCCCGTACGCATCTGCAAATCTCCCAATGAAATGGCATTGCGCACGGCTTCTTTATCTAAAGACTGCTCCTGTTCGCCCCGCTGTGCCAGCATTTCCGTAAAAAGGTCTTTGGCCTTCTGGAGCCGCCGTCTTTCTTCCATTTTTGCCTGACGTTCCGCTCCGGCATAAGGCAGTTTCCCTTTGTTTGCCAGCAAATCATACTGCTGATGGCGTTTTGCGAATTTTTCCGTCAATCCGCCTCCGGCACGGCTAAGTTTTTCCACAGCCTCTTTCCGATAAGCTTCCGCCTTCTTCTCATTACCCATGGCAAGATAACAAACGGCAATTGCCAGCAGTGTTTCCGCCGCACGCTGCTTGTCTTCCGCTGTTTCCTCATAGTTTGCGTCATTGAGCGCCAGATAATGCTGGACTGCCACAGCATAATCGCCTTTGCGCACACAAACTTCTGCCAGATATTCCAGCGTTTTCAAATATCTCGGATTGTCCTCATCCAGCATTTCTTTCTGGATGGCGGCGCTTTCTGTCAAAATCTGAATGGCTTCATCATATTGTTTCTCTCTTGCCAGAATCTCACCCAGTTTTGCCAGACCAATGGCGTATTCCGGATGATTTTTGCTGAAATGTTTTTCAAGAAGTTCCATGGCTTCCCTGCAAAGAGCTGCCGCCGCCTGCCCTTCGCCTGCTTTCTGCTTCACATCTGCCAAAAGCTGCAAGCCGCCCACCAAATCACGGTCTGTGCCTGTTTCCGCTTCTCTGCGGATGTACAGGGCTTCCTGCAAGTATTCCGCAGCCGCTTCATAAGCGCCTTTGGCTGTAAAAAGTCCTGCAATCTGCTCCAGCGTATCCGCATACAAAGGGTCCATTCTGCCGACAGTATCCCGACGAATGAGCAGGGCTTTTTCGTATGCTGCAAGAGCATCTGTATCCCGTCCCATTTTTTCGTAAAGTCTGCCTCTGCTCATATAACATACAGCCACCTGCGGGTGGGAGGGACCCAAAGCCGCTTCTTTCCGCCGCAGAGCTTCCGCATTGGCTTCCAGCGCCTTTTCCATTTCATTCATGCCGCTGTAATCCGCACTCATGTTATTCAGGGTATCCGCATAAAACAAGTGGTCGCTTCCCAGCACTTCCTGTACCAGCCGCAGCACTTCCTCATGGCACTGCAAGGACTTCGCGAACATCCCTGCCTTACAGCACAATATACCCAGACTATTCAGGCTGTTGATGTAGTCCAAATGGCTGTCCTGCATCATCTTCCGGCGCATCTGCACCGCTTTTTCACAGTATTCCACAGCCAGTTCGTTCCAGCCTGCTTTCTCGCAGACCTCCGCCAGAGATAATGTCCAAATCATATAACAGAAGCTTTCTTCCACCCCTGCTTTTTCCATGAAGTCCAGCGCCTTTTCATAAGAAGAAATGGAGCGTCTGTAATTGCCGCCGCCATCATAAGCCGCACCCAGAGAAGCGAAAATATCCGCCATATCTTCTTTGGAAAAACCCGCAGAACGTCTTGCCCGTTCCAAAGCCTGCTGATGATACTCCACAGCCTTTTCGTACTGCTGAAGGTCTTCTTCCGTATTACCCAAATGGAACAGGCTGTAAATGGTATCGGGATGGTCTTTTCCCAGTTTGGCTTCCCGAATCTTCAGCACCTCGCCATGGAATCTGCGGGCTTTTTCCCCTTCTCCCATGTTGTTGTAAGCAATGGCAAGGTTATTCACCGTATCCGCATAGGACAGGCTTTCGCCGGAACAATCCCGTTTCAGTATTGCCGCTTTCTTGTAATATTCCACCGCCTTGGCATACATACCCATGGTGTCGAAGATAACCCCCAGATTATGCATATCCGATGCGTATTCCATGGTGTTGGCGTCGTCATTTTCCAGATATTTCTGCAAAATATTTTTGCCCAGTATCAATGCTTTTTTATATTCACCGGCTCCATAGGCCGCCTGCAGTTCCCGCCGCAGTTTACGGACTTCCGCAAAATAAAATCCCATTTTCATACCTCCCCTGCTTCCACAAGCGCCATGGCTTCCCGAATGGTATCCCATCGGTAGCCTTTCCGCTGCAAAAAGCCGTAAAGCCGTTGTTTTTCTTTCTCATCCAATTCCAGATTGCCCCGTGTTTTTTTCAGTATCCAACGGGCAGCGTCTTCCGCTTCATTCCAATCTGTTTCTGCCAGCACTTCTTCGGCGATTTTCTCGGAAATGCCTTTCTGCCGCAGTTCCATTTTCAGGGCATAAGCTCCCTTTGGTTTCAGCCGCAGACGTTCTTTCACAAAGCTTTTGGCATAGACCTTGTCGTCGCAGTAACCATAACGGCAAAGAAAGTCCATGGCCTTTTCAATGACCTGGGGCGCAAATTCCTTTTCTGTCAGCTTCCGCCGCAGTTCCGCCTCCGTCCGCATCTTATAGCCCAGATAATGGAGGGCTGTGTCCTGTGCCTGTATATAAATCAAGTTATCCTGAATGGTATCGTAAGTTTCCTGTGGGATAGGCTCCCCTTCCCGCAGTTTAAAATACAGCACATCCTGTGCAATGAGGGAAAAAGCAAATTCCCCATCAATAAAAATATTTCGTTTCGCAGGATCTTTTTTCTGCGGAATGATGGCTGTCACCAGCATGGCATTCTCTCCTTGCTCTGATTTCATATCTTATTAGTATACTACAAATGACAGGAAAATGCCAAGGTGTTCCGTCTATAAAAAAAGCCCTCTGTTTTCACAGAGGGGCTTTGATGCGTTCTTATACGAAAAGATATTTCAATATAAATGCGATTGCCAGTACATACATGAGCCAATGTACTTTCTTTTCTCTTACTTTACCGGAAACAAGCTGAATCAGCACATAAGAGATGACGCCCAGGGCGATACCTTCGGAAATGGAATACATGAAAGGCATCACGATCATGGCAACGAAAGCAGGGATGGCTTCGCTCATATCGTCGAAATCAATACGGAATACTGTTGTGATCATCATAAACCCAACGACTACCAGCGCAGGCGCTGTGGCAAAAGAAGGAATCGCCAGGAAAATGGGAGAAAGGAACAGTGCCACCGCAAACAGCAGACCAGTTACCACAGAAGTCAGACCAGTTCTGCCCCCTGCCATAACGCCGGAGGAGCTTTCCACATAAGTGCTGACTGTGGATGTACCCAGAACCGCACCCAAGCTTGTACCAACAGCATCGGCCATCAGTGCACCACGGATACGAGGCAGTCTGCCCTTTTCATCCAGCATGTCCGCTTTGGAAGCCACACCGATGAGGGTTCCCATGGTGTCAAACAGGTCAACAAACAGGAAAGAAAGCATGACCGTAATGAAATTCAATCCAAGCAGACCAGAGAAATCCATCTGCATCAATGTAGGTTTCAGAGAAGGAATACCAAAACCGCTGGAGAAATCAGGCAGTACAGAGTACATTCCCAGTTCTGGATTGGGCTGATAAATACCAGCCACCTGCAGCAGGATACCCAGCAACCATGTGCACAGGATACCCAGCAAAATGCCGCCAGGCACTTTTTTAATCATAAAAGCAACAGTCAGGATAATCCCAACGAATGCCAGCAGTGCGCCAATGCCTTCAGACCAGAATCTGCCGTCAGCCAGGGCTGCTTTGAAGGGGTAAATGGCTACCAGTGTGGAGCCGTCTACTACCAGTTTAGAGTTCTGGAAACCGATGAAAGCGATGAACAAACCAATACCGCAGGTAATGCCGGCTTTCAGGGACATGGGGATGCAGTTAAAGATGGCTTCCCGCACATTTGTCAGGGAAAGTATGATGAAAATAATCCCTTCCACAAATACTGCTGCCAGTGCCACATGCCATGTGAAGCCCATCTGCCCTACAACTGTGTAGGCAAAGAATGCGTTCAAACCCATACCGGGTGCCAGTGCAAAGGGGTAATTGGAAAAGGCAGCCATCATCAGTGTTGCCAAACAGGATGCCAGCGCCGTTGCAGTGAATACCGCGCCGCTGTCCATGCCTGCCGATGACAATACAGACGGGTTTACCGCAAGGATATACGCCATTGTCATAAATGTGGTGATCCCTGCCAATACTTCCGTTTTTACATTGGTATGGTTCTTTGAAAGACGAAACGTTCTCTCCAACAGACCATTCATTGGTAAAATCCTCCTTTTTCTTCTTTACTTAAGAGTTTATTTGCATTATCAGCGTATTAAATTTTTCTAGTCCTGTCAATGATTTTCTTAATGAAATCTTAACGTTTTGCAAAAAAATACAATTTTTTGATTCCATCCACACCGGACAAATAGCCTTGACAAAAAAACACCAGCATTCTAAGATGAAAAGAAAAAACACCTTCAGGAGGTCATTATGCAGAAAAAACAAACCAAAATTGCCGGCATTCTTCTGGTGCTGTGCTGTGTTCTGGCGCTCATCGTCTTTTTCCAGACCAGACCGGACACCGCTGCCGGCGAAAAACACATCACCATTTCTGTCGTCCATAGTGACAGCAGCAAAAGCACATTTTCCTATGACACGGACGCAGAATATCTCGGGGAAGCGCTGACAGAGCAAAATCTTGCGGAAGGTACAGAGGGGCCTTACGGCATGTTCATCACCACCGTTGACGGAGAAACCGCGGACGACAGCAAAGAACAGTGGTGGTGCATCACAAAAGACGGAGAAATGGTCAATACCGGTGCAGACCAGACTCCCATTCAGGATCAGGACCAGTTTGAGCTGACACTGAAGGAAGGTTATTGATTTGGCAAAGCAAAACGCCCGTGAACTGGCAATCCTCGGTCTGTTCACCGCCATACTCTTTCTGGGACAAGTCTTTCTGGCAGTGCTGCCTAATATTGAAGTGGTGAGCCTGCTCATCATCCTCTATACCCTCACATGCGGCAGAAAGGTTTTTCTGGTCATATACGCCTTTGTGCTGCTGGAAGGCTTCTGCTACGGCTTTGGGATATGGTGGTTCAGCTATCTCTACATCTGGAGCATACTGGCGCTGCTGGCACATATTTTCCGAAAAAACAGCTCTGTCCTTTTCTGGAGCATCCTTTCGGGGTTCTTCGGTCTGGCTTTCGGCGCCCTCTGCGCCCTGCCTTATCTTGCTGCCGGCGGTATCGGCGCTGCCATTGCTTATTGGACATCAGGTCTGCTCTTTGACGTGACCCACTGCGTCGGCAATTTCATTGTCTGTCTGGTACTGTTCCGCCCTCTGCGCAGCCTGCTTGCGTGGCTGTACACGGGACAACATGCTCTCTGAAAACAGGAAGTTTGGATGCTTCCTGTTTTTTTGCGCAAAAACGCCTGACGAATATGAGGATAATATAAAAAGGCAGTGAGGAATCTCACTGCCCAAAATATTTTTTGAAATGAATTTTATTTTTCCACAATATTCTCGCAGAAATTCATGAGCATGGTAGCTGCTTCGGCTCTGGTGGCTTTGCCCTGAGGCATCAGTGTGCCGTCGTCCATGCCGCCCATGATGCCTGCGTTCACTGCCCAAGCCATGGCAGGTCTTGCATAGTCAGAAATATTTTCATAATCAGAAAATTCTCTCACTGCCATGCCGCCTTGGGTGGTATCATAGCCTTTGAACTGGGCATAGCGATACAAAATGGTTGCGAACTGTTCTCTGGTGATGAGATCACCCACACCATAAGCGCTATTGTCATAGCCTGCCACGATGCCGTTTTCATTTGCCCAAAGGATGGCGTCTGTGTACCATATATCGGCTTTTACATCTGTGAAGGGGTTGACGCCTGCGCTTTCTGGCTGTCCTTCCACGTTATACAGGACAACAGCCAGCATTTCTCTGGTCAGAGGGGTATTGGGTGCGAAAATATCTTCGCTCATACCGCTCATCAGACCATTTTCCACCGCATAGGAAACGGCTTCATAGAACCAATCGCTTTCCTTCACGTCTTTGAAAGAAATGGTTTCGGTTTCTTCTGTTTCTTCCACTTCTTCTGGTTCTTCAGGAACTTCTTCCTCTATTTTCTCCCATTTGGCGTAAACGGTGGTGTCTTCTGTCAAGTAAACCTCGTCGATTTTCTTGTCTAAATCTTTGTCAGCATACCAGCCTACGAACTTGTAGCCTTCTTTTTCGGGAACATATTCGTCCAGATCAATGGTGCTGTATTCCCATTCGGTGACGGTGTCGATATCACTGCCGCCGTTGGTGTCGAATTTCAAATCCCAGAAGAATACAGAACCGCCGGAGGATTTCTTTTTGACTGTTACGGTACATGTTGCTGTTTTGCCGCTGCCGTCAATGGAAGCCGCTGTGATGGTAGCAGTGCCTTTGCCTACAGCAGTCACTTTACCACTTTGGTCTACAGTTGCTACAGATGGATTGCTGCTAGACCATGTTACTGTTTTATTCGTAGCATTTGCAGGCTCAACAGTAACAGTTAAAGTCTCTGTATCACCTACATTCATAACTGTGGCAGTCTTGTTCAGCTTAATATTGTCAACAGCAACATTGACAATTAACAAGAAAACATTGCTTGTTACGGAGCCACTGTCACCTGTTATAATGCAGCGATATTGATAACCGTTCATCTCGATTTTAGTAGCCTCAGCAGTATAGATGGCAAGATTTGCACCTACAATATCAGTCCAGGTATTTCCGTTATCGACGCTTTGCTGCCACTGATATTTCGGATTCTCAATACCGTCAGCCGTAACTTCGAAAACAGCAGGGTCACCCTCTGTCACGATAACATTTTTATCAGTCTTGCAATAGAAGTATTTTGTACCAGCTATCAAATCCGTTACGATGGTTTCTTCAGTAAATGGAGAACCTACCAATTCCACGGCACTGCTTTCATCTGCGCCTGCCTTAACCAGAATCACCAGATTTGCAGCCGGAGAAATTTTCTGAACACCGTTATCTAAATTTTCTTTACCACCACCGATACCTACATATCCCATAGCAGTGATTGTGCCGCCGCTGATGACAGTTGTTCCGCCTTTTCCGCCGGCAGCTTTATCGCCATTTCCGCCGCCGCCAATGCCTGCTCCATTGCCTTCTCCATCTTTACCACTTTTAGCAATTATAGTGCCACCATAGATATTGATTTTATTTCCAGTACCGTACTGTCCGCCGCCAATACCTGCTCCATTGACACCACCGATTGCTATGATATCACCGTCATAAATGGAAGTATTTGTACTGCTATATGCATAATATCCTCCACCAATACCCGCTGCTTTTTCACTCCCATAGGCTTTAATCGTACCACCTTGGATTGTAATGGCTCCACCATTTTTATAGTAGCCGCCGCCAATACCTGCTCCAAATTCACCACCTGTTGCAGTTATATTACCATCGATAATTGTAATCTCCTTACTTTCACCCTTGTAGCCGCCACCAATGCCTGCTCCAAATTCACCACCTTTTGCAGTGATCGTACCGCCGCTGATAATAATTGTACAACCTGCGCCACTTGATGCACTGCCGATACCTGCTGCATTCTTGCCAGCAGTTGCATCGATAATACCATCCGTTATTGTGATAGTACATTCTTCATTACCATAACCGCCACCAATGCCCGCTCCTGAACTTTTGCTTTTGGCAGTTATGTTACCTCCGTTAATAAAAACGTCAACTCCTGCGCTGTCATCTCCAGCACCAATTCCAGCAGCATAATCGCCTCCTTCAGCCCAAACAGTACCTCCGTTTATAGTAATAATGCCACTGCCCTCACAATTGTCACTGGCACCAATACCTGCACCACCTGCATCGCCGTATGCGAAAACATTACCACCGTTAATGATAATATTACCGCCATTTTCACCCTCGTCACCACTGCCGATGCCAGCACCGCCAAAGTCGCCTCTTGCTTTAATCCATCCTCCATTAATCACAATCTCACCGCAGGTGCCAAATAAATCGCCGCCAATGCCTGATTCACTATAACCTCCAGTAGCAATAAGTTTTCCCATGATATCCTTATCCACAGATTGGGCATAAACGGTAAAGCTGTTACCATCTTCCACTCGTATACCACTATTAACGGCAAGGGTGCAGCCATCAGCTAAAATCACCCTCACATCACCTTTTACAGCAACACGACTGCTGATTTTGATGTCTGAATCCACCACATACCATCCCGTTTGCCATTCAGTGTCCCGATCTGTAACCGATGTGTAAGCACTGCAAGTCTGAGTATTGCCGTTTTCATCCAAATATAAGACGCTACTACGAAAATCGCCCAACAGAGTTGGTACTTCCAATATCTTACCTACGCAGGCAAATATATCCCCGCTTTCGCTGCCGCACACAGGACAATCTGCATTGACTTTTTCCTCGGTGCATTTTGTTTCACAGATGCACTCTGCTTCTTCTGCCGCTGGGGCGTTGCAGATTTGGCAGTCATACGTGCAAGGTGTGCCTGCTGTTGCTGGAACATAACCGCAGCTTCCGTCATGTTCATGATTGCAGTTCAATTCCTTTGTGATGCAGCCGCTTTCCTCGCTGCATTGATGGGAACAGCTGTCAGCTGTTTTTTCTTCTCCCTCCGCAGGCAAAATACCATCACTGTAACACTCTGCCGTATGCTTATGAACGCATTTCGTTGCCTGCGTATAGCATTCCTCCGTGTGTTCATGACTGCATGGCACTTCCGCAGTTCCTTCGCTGTAGCCGCAAGCGTCGTCATGCTGGGTGTGATGTTCGCACAGCCCGCCTACGGAAACCGTATCCCCTGCATACGCCATAGACGGCACCAACGCCATCAACATACACAGGCAGACAAACGCCGCAAAGATTCGTTTTCTCATGGCTTTCTCCTTCCTCTTTTTTCCCTTTTGCTTCTTTTCTGCCAACACAAATCCATTCCGCCCCCTTTTTCTGGACAGAAGTTATTTTTCTGAATAAAATTCCCGCCCTTCTCGCGCAACGCATTTGCCAATACTTATATTATACCCAAAAATTTTCTAGAAATCTATCACCCATTTGGCACCTCAAAACGGATGATTTTTTTGAATATTATTCGCATAATATCGCATAATCATTTTGTTTTTCTTATGTATTTGCTTCGTATCCGGGAAATGCCGTTTTTGATATAATATTTCAAAAATGCCGTTAATTTAACATTTTTAAAACATCCTATACTTTTTTCAAGGGATTGCATGACTCATATTCCCCTTTTTTACCTCTGCATATGATATTCACAAAAGTGTACGGCATGCCGTAGAGAAGCAAAAATGGTGACTAAGCCCGTTTCCAAGATATCTTGAAAGACGGAAAGGTCATCATAAAGACTTCTGGAATTTTGTACTTTCCCCATATGGACAGCCGGAATTTTCCACGAAACAGCTGGAGAAAAATTTCGGCAATGTCACCTATGCTACCATCCGCAGTTTTGTATTGAAGAAACTTCTGACTAGTGTGGCATATGGCAATCGAGTGAAATATAAAATCAAGATATAAAGCTCTTGCACGCAAAAGGGACACTAATAAAGTATCCCTTTTGTTACATAAATCATCCTTCATATTCCACAAACAACCGCCTTTGATTTTCCTTGCATACCCAGCCAATGACATCAAGCAAATCCTTTATCTTTTGATTATTTTTCACTCTGATTTCCAGATAATCTGGATATTTATGATAATACAAATAAATATCATACTGATACTGTGTAATCAGCTGTTTTGCCTGTTCCTGATACAGACATTCCATCTTTTTGGAATAACCATATATTTTATAGTCACACAACGCCATACACTCTTCTTCAACTTGTTTGAAATCAAAAATTATCTTGTCTGCTCTGCATAATATATCATACCCCTCATCATACTCCAGAATGACGGCTTCCTGATTTGTATGTTTCCATTCTGTCAGTTTCCTAAGTACTGTTTTTTTCGTTTCCGGACTGCTGTCTATGATTTTCACTGCTATCAACACATTTCTGTTTTGCAGCAGTCCATGTAAAATTCCATTGCAAAGCTTCCAAAAATCATCATCCGATTCTTCCATATAAAGGCTGGGATACAGCGTAAACACCTGAACCTGTCCACTGTTGATTCCATCCATATCTGATTCGTAATATACACAACGTGGACTGAAAAAGATATCCTCCGGCAGCTTTTCTTGTTTTTGCTTTTTCTGAAATAAATTTGTGAGTTTTCTCATCATTCATCACCCATAAGCGCTTCTTGCCCCTTTTGCTCACCGCCATAAATTACTTTTGTTTCTTTGCCATATTTTTTACATACAGTTATGGACAGCTCCAGCAGTTTTTCCATATCAAAAAGCCCATTTTTTATTTCCATCTCCATAGTAGGGCCTTCAAACAATTCTTCGTAATCAACCCAGACATCTCCCTGATGATGCAAAAGAAAATCATACTGCTCTTCTGCTGTTTTTTTCATTTCCATATGATTCTGAAATCCATTTATGATAAACGACCGGAAATCATGTTCTATGCCATGTTCCTTTTCCCTTTGAAAATAAGACTCCAGCAAATAAGAATGAAACGTATTCACTCTTTCCACAATGATATATGCGTCATAAATGTACTCTATGTTTGCAAAACGTTGCATATATTCCAGTGCCTTTTTCTGTTTTTCAGCGCCACACTCCACTCTGCAGATCCAGAGCCAATATCCCTGCAACAGGGTTTCCAAAATTTCAAAAGCAATTTTGAGATAATCCTCCAAAGGATCATCCTGAGACCAATAAGAAAAACCATATTTTATATGATCTTCTTTTTGCTCTATATAAATCTGATATGGCTTTACCACTGATTCCTCGTTCTGGATCTATATTAAAAAAGTGGACACATAAAGTAACTATCTATTACAATAAAGTAGACACCAAAAGGAGGTATTTACATGTCAACAAACAGCAAAGGTATTCGCTATGACGAAGACTTCAAAAGAACACTCGTAAATCTATATCAATCTGGTGGCAAAACACAAACTGCCCTTTGTAAAGAATACGGAGTTTCTCAGACTGCTCTCACTCGCTGGATCAAACAATACGCAACTGTTGAAACAGATGATGGTGAAGTCATGACTGCCAAACAAGTCAAAGAGCTTCAAAGACGCCT
>NZ_FRAH01000007.1 GCF_900142265.1 Anaerotignum lactatifermentans DSM 14214
CTGCTTATCCAGCAGAACGAGATCGGCGGCAAGAGAAAGACCGCCGCAGCCACGAAGCAGCTTGAACAGGCACAGGAGCGCATTTCCGAAGTGAGCCGCATTATCAAGCGGCTGTATGAGGACAATGTGAACGGCAAAATCAGCGACGAGCGTTTCATGGAACTGTCGGCAGACTATGAGCAGGAACAGCGGGAACTGAAAGACCGCGCCGCCGCTTTGCAGGAGGAACTGGACAAGTCGCAGGCCGCCACCGTCAACGCGGAAAAGTTTATGGGTATCGTCCGAAAGCACCTTGCCTTTGAGGAACTTACCCCCACCCTCTTGCGGGAAATGATTGAGAAAATCGTCGTGCATGAGTGCAGTTATGACGAGAACGGCACCCGCAGGCAGGATATTGAGATTTATTACAGCTTTGTCGGCAAGATTGACTTGCCCGAAGCCTAACGCCCGACCTATCCGACACAATGGCCAAGTGCCGGATAGGAACGGCAAAATTTTTTACACTTCTATTACTTCTTTATCGCACATAAGCAAAGAGCCAGGGCATGAAGCAGCTTATGGCGGGCGGCGGCGTTGCCCTTATCGGCATGACCCTTGTACCGCTGCTTTCCGGCTTGTTCGGTTAAGAAGCGCGGGTAAAGGCTTATGCAGAGCATACTTGACGCGATTAACGAATGGATAAAGGAAATCCTCATAGGAGCCATAAACGGTAATCTGTCAACTATGTTCGGGGACGTAAACGAGAAAGTCGGCACTATCGCCGCAGAGGTAGGGCAGACCCCGCAAGGGTGGAACGCAAATATATTCTCCATGATACAGACCCTTAGTGAGAATGTAATCGTACCCATTGCGGGGCTTGTCATTACCTACGTCCTATGCTATGAGCTTATCAGCATGGTAACGGAAAAGAACAATATGCACGACGTTGACACTTCCATGTTCTTCAAGTGGGTGTTCAAGGCGTTTGTGGCAGTCTACCTTGTGACGCACACCTTTGACATCACTATGGCGGTGTTCGATATGGCGCAGCACGTTGTTTCCGGCGCGGCGGGGGTAATTGGCGGCAGCACGAATATTGATGTTGCCGCCGCCCTTGCTTCCATGCAGGAAGGGCTTGACGCTATGGAAATCCCCGAACTGCTCTTACTTGTCATGGAAACAAGCCTTGTGAGCTTGTGCATGAAAATCATGTCCGTACTGATAACCGTTATCCTCTACGGGCGCATGATAGAGATTTACCTTTACTGTTCGGTATCGCCTATCCCGTTTGCAACTATGACGAACCGGGAATGGGGGCAGATAGGAAACAACTACCTAAAATCCCTGTTCGCTATCGGTTTTCAAGGCTTCCTCATTATGATATGCGTCGGCATTTACGCGGTTCTGGTAAACAACATGATAATAGCGGACAATCTGCACAGTGCGATATTCTCCCTTGCAGCCTATACCGTTATCCTCTGTTTCTCCCTGTTCAAATCCGGCGCACTGGCGAAGTCGATTTTTTCCGCGCATTAGCGGCGTGTCAAGGGCAGGGTGGAGATTTTCAGAGCGAAGCGGCGAAAATACGACCCGACCTTGACGCGGATAACCCCCATATAATACGGGCGGGCAAAGGGCATAGATTGACCTTTGCCTTGATTACCCTTATGGAAAATTACAGCAACACCAAACCCAGAGAAAGGAGGTTTTCACTTGGCGTATGTACCCGTACCCAAAGACTTATCCAAAGTCAAGACAAAAGTAGCGTTCAACCTTACCAAACGGCAGATTGTATGTTTTGCGGCGGCTCTCCTGTTCGGCTTGCCGCTTTTCTTTCTGCTCAAAGACAGCACAGGCACAAGCCTTGCGTCTATGGCTATGATTGCCGTCATGCTGCCCTGTTTCCTCTTTGCCATGTATGAGAAGCATGGACAGCCCCTTGAAGTGGTGGTGAAGAACATCATACGGACGAAATTCATAGCCCCCAAAGAACGACCATACAGGACAGACAACTTTTATTCCGTCTTAGAACGGCAGAGAAAACTTGAAAAGGAGGTATCAGCGATTGCAAAAGGAAACACGAAGAAACAGCGCGGCGGGAAGCGCAAAGCCTAACCCGCCCCGCAAGCTCACCCGCGCCGAGAAAAAGCAGATTGCGGAAATCATCAGACAGGCAAAGGGCGACGGGAAAGCGCACACCGCGCAGCAGACAATCCCCTATATCCAGATGTACCCGGACGGTATCTGCAAGGTTACTGGACGGAAATATTCAAAGACCGTCGCCTTTGAAGATATTAACTATCAGCTTGCACAGGCAGACGACAAGACCGCCATTTTTGAGAACTGGTGCGACTTCCTAAACTACTTTGACGCTTCCGTTTCGGTGCAGCTCTCTTTCATCAATCAGGGGACGCAGCGGGGCGAAGCGGAAAAAGCGGTCAATATCCCGGCACAGGAGGACGCTTTCAATTCTATCCGCACAGAATACCGGGATATGCTGAAAAACCAGCTTGCAAAGGGCAACAACGGGCTTGTCAAGGCAAAATACATCACCTTTGCCATTGAAGCCGACAGTCTGGGCGCGGCGAAATCCCGCCTTGCCCGTATCGAAACGGACGTACTCAACAACTTTAAGCTCTTGGGCGTGTCTGCCCGCCCCATGACAGGCTATGAACGCCTTAAAATGCTGCATGGCATTTTCCACCCGGAGGGCGGGCAGTTTGCCTTTGATTTTTCATGGCTTGCCCCGTCCGGGCTTTCCACAAAGGACTTTATCGCCCCGTCCTCTTTCCGTTTTGGCGAGGGGCGTTATTTCCGCATGGGGCGCAAAATCGGCGCGGTTTCATTCCTTGAAATCCTTGCGCCGGAATTAAACGACCGTATCTTATCCGACATTCTGGACTTGGAAACGGGCGTTATCGTCAATCTGCATATCCACAGTATCGACCAGACCGAAGCCATAAAGACAATCAAGCGGAAAATCACCGACCTTGACAAAATGAAAATCGAGGAACAGAAAAAAGCGGTACGCAGCGGCTACGACATGGATATAATCCCGTCCGACCTTGCCACTTTCGGCAGCGAAGCGAAGAACCTCTTACAGGACTTGCAGAGCCGGAATGAAAGAATGTTCCTCTTGACGTTCCTTGTGGTGAACATGGCAGACACAAAAAGGAAACTGGAAAATGACGTATTCGCGGCGGCGGGCATTGCACAGAAGAACAACTGCGCCTTAACCCGCCTTGACTACCAACAGGAAGCGGGGCTTATGTCCTCTGTACCGCTTGGGGAGAACCTTATCCCCATTCAAAGAGGGCTTACCACGTCAAGCACCGCTATCTTTATCCCCTTTATCACGCAGGAGCTTTTTCAGACGGGCGCGGCTTTGTATTACGGCTTAAACGCCCTGTCTAACAACATGATACTCTGCGACCGCAAGCAGCTAAAGAACCCCAACGGCTTAATCTTGGGTACGCCGGGAAGCGGGAAATCCTTTGCCGCCAAACGGGAAATGACAAACGCTTTCCTCATTACCGACGACGACATAATTATCTGCGACCCGGAAGCAGAGTATTTTTCCCTTGTGCAGCGGCTTGACGGGCAAGTGATACGGTTATCGCCTACGGGCAAGGGCATTGACGGGAAGCCCCAGTATGTGAACCCTATGGATATTAACCTCAATTACAGCGAGGACGACAGCCCCCTTGCGCTGAAATCCGACTTTATCCTCTCCCTCTGCGAGCTTGTCATAGGCGGCAAGGAGGGCTTGCAGCCCGTCGATAAGACCGTCATTGACCGCGCTGTTAGGAACGTGTACCGCCCTTTCCTTGCAGACCCCGACCCGGAGAAAATGCCTATCTTGGGCGACCTCTACAACGAGCTTTTGAAGCAGCCGGAGCCGGAAGCGGCGCGTATCGCGGCGGCGTTGGAGCTTTATGTTTCCGGGAGCCTTAACGTCTTTAACCACAGGACGAATGTAGAGCTTTCAAACCGCCTTGTCTGCTTTGACATCAAGCAGCTTGGGAAGCAGCTCAAAAAATTAGGTATGCTCATTGTGCAGGACCAGGTATGGAACCGCGTCACCGTCAACCGGGCAGAAAGGAAATCCACCCGGTATTTTATGGACGAATTTCATCTTCTCTTGAAAGAGGAACAGACCGCCGCCTATTCCGTTGAAATCTGGAAGCGTTTCAGAAAATGGGGCGGCATACCCACAGCAATCACGCAGAACGTCAAAGATTTGCTTGCTTCCCGCGAAGTGGAGAATATCTTTGAAAACTCTGATTTTGTCCTCATGCTCAATCAGGCGGCGGGCGACCGGGCTATCCTTGCAAAGCAGCTCAACATCTCCCCGCAGCAGATGAAGTATGTCACCCACACCGAAGCGGGCGAGGGGCTTATCTTCTACGGGAACGTGGTGCTGCCCTTTGTAGACCGCTTCCCGAAAGACACCGAGCTTTACCGGGTAATGACGACGAAGCCGGAGGAAGTGGGCGAAGCATGAACGGGCTGAAAACTGACACAATCATCAACCGGGACGCGCTCTATGCCTTGCGGGAGCTTCCAGAGGAAAGCGTACACTGTTGCGTCACAAGCCCGCCCTACTATGCGCTTAGGGATTACGGGCTTGATATGCAGATTGGGCGGGAGGACACGCCGGAGCAGTACATTGACAGGCTGACCGAGGTTTTCCGCGAGCTGCGCCGGGTACTGCGTTCTGACGGTACGCTCTGGCTGAATATCGCGGACACCTACTGCGGCACAGGAAATAAAGGCTACCATGCAGACCCGAAGAACCCGAAAGGCAGAAACGGACAGCAGATTGCAAGAAACAACCGCGTTTCCGGCTGCAAACAAAAGGACTTAATCGGTATCCCTTGGCTTTTAGCCTTTGCCCTACGCGCTGACGGGTGGTATTTACGGAGCGACATTATCTGGCAGAAAGAAAACCCCATGCCGGAGAGCGTGAAAGACCGCCCTACCCGCTGCTATGAACATATCTTTCTGCTTACGAAGTCAAAGAAGTATTTTTATGACGCAGCCGCCATAGCCGAGCCGTTAGCCCCCACAACGGCGGCGCGGTACCGCACCGGGCGCAGCGCGGGACAGAAATATGCGGACGAAGTACCCGGACAGGGGAACGTACAGGGGCTTAACCGGGCGCGAAGCGGCAGCTACTACGACGAAGCCCTCATGCCGACCATGCGGAACAGGCGGGACGTGTGGCTTATCAATACCGTTCCCTACAAGGGCGGGCATTTCGCCGCGTTCCCGCCAAAACTTGCCGAAACCTGTATCAAGGCGGGCTGTCCGAAAGGCGGCGTTGTGCTTGACCCCTTTTTCGGCAGCGGCACGACGGGGGCAGCCGCAAAGCAGCTTGACAGGCATTATATAGGCATTGAGATAAACGCCGAGTATTGCGCCCTTGCAAGGGCGCGGATTGGAGGGACAGACACATAAAACAATATAAGGCGCGTGAAAAAGTCACGCAGAAAATGACCCGCGAGGGGGCTGTCGAGGTAAACGCCGCTACCGGGAAAAAGAAACGTATCAGCAAGCGGATAAGGGACGCGGACTTTGCAAAGACCGAAGCCCCACCGCAGCCGGAACAGGCAGCGCAGCCCCTACCGGGCGGCGCAACTTCCCCGCCCTTAACCGACACGCCGCCGCTTCCCCATGCGCCGGGGGCAGAACGGGAACAGGACACCGCAGCAGCCGAGCGCGTCTTGGAACGTATCGACGGGGCGCGTACCAGAAAGGCGAGCAAAAAGGCGGCGAGGAAAGCACAGGCAGAAGCCACAGCAAAAGAAAAATCTTCCCGCTTGCAGTTTACCGACGAGGAACGGGCAACGCCGGAGCTTGAAAGGTATATCCGAAAATCGGACAAAGCAGCCGACCGTCTGGACGCGGCAAAGGCGGCTATCCCCAAAGAAAAGAAACTTGTACGGGAGCGCACCTTTGATGAAGCCACCGGGAAAGGCAAGACCCGCCTACATTTTGAGGAACAGGAAAAGCCCATAGGAAAGAATAAGCCCCACAATAACCCGCTATCCCGCCCCGCACAGGAAGCGGGTATTTTCGTCCACAACAAGATACATTCCGTTGAAAAGGACAATTCCGGCGTTGAGGGGGCGCACAAATCCGAAGAACTGGCAGAGCGCGGCGCAAAGTACGGGGCGCGGAAAGTCAAGGAGGGCTACCACAGCCACAAGCTCAAACCCTACCGGGCGGCGGCAAAGGCAGAGAAAGCGGCGTTCAAGGCGAATGTGGATTTTCAGTACCATAAAGCCCTGCATGACAATCCGCAGATTGCGGGCAATCCCCTTTCCCGCTTCATGCAGAAGCAGCAAATCAAGCGGCAGTATGCAAAGTCGGCAAGGAAAGGCGGCGCAAAAACGGCGCAGAAAGCCGCAGAGAACACCCGCAAGGCGGCAAAAAAGACCGCCGAGGAAACAAAAAAGGCAATCGCTTTTGTAGGGCGGCACCCGGCGGGCGTATGTATCGCCGTTGCCGCGCTACTCTTATTCATCATGGTATCGGCGGGGCTTTCCTCTTGCGGTTCCATGTTCTCCGGCTTGATGAACGGCATACTTGGGACTTCCTACACGTCGGAGGACAGCGACCTTGTGGCGACGGAGAACAATTACGCCGCAAAGGAAAACGAGCTTCAGCAGCAGATTGACAATATCGAAAGCACCCACCCCGGCTATGACGAATACCGCTATGACCTTGACAGTATCGGGCATAACCCCCATGAGTTAGCGTCCTACCTCACCGCCCTTTTACAGACCTACACCCCGCAGAGCGCACAGGCAGAGCTAAATCGCGTCTTTGCCATGCAGTACACTTTGACGCTGACAGAAGAAACGGAAATCCGCTACCGCACAGAAACAAGCACAGACCCGGAAACAGGGGAAACGACCACCGAGGAAGTACCCTACGAGTACCATATCCTCAACGTGAAGCTGACGAACAAGCCCATTTCCGAGATTGCGGAGGAACTTCTAACGCCACAGCAGCTTGAAATGTACCGCGTCTATCTGGAAACAAGCGGAAACAAACCGCTGATTTTCGGCGGCGGCTCCCCCGATATGGGCGCGTCCGAGGATTTAAGCGGCGTACAGCTTGTAAACGGCACACGCCCCGGCAACACCGCCGTTGTAGACCTTGCGAAGCGGCAAGTCGGCAACGTGGGCGGGCGACCCTTTTGGAGCTGGTACGGATTTAACAGCCGCGTGGAATGGTGCGCCTGTTTCGTTTCATGGTGCTACAATCAAGCCGGAAAGAGCGAGCCGCGCTTTGCCGGGTGCCAGTCACAGGGCGTACCCTGGTTCCAGTCACGCGGGCAATGGGGCGCGAGGGGCTATGAGAATATCGCCCCCGGCGACGCTATCTTTTTCGACTGGGACGGGGACGGGAGCGCAGACCATGTGGGGCTTGTTATCGGAACGGACGGGGAGCGCGTCTATACCGTCGAGGGCAATTCCGGCGACGCCTGCAAGATAAAGAGCTACCCCGTCAATTACTCCTGTATCAAAGGCTATGGGCTGATGAACTGGAATTAACATATTTTTGAGCAAAGAAAGGAGAAATTTATTGATGGCTATGAACAAAATTGAACGTATCGACAAAGAGATTGCAAAGACCCGCGAGAAAATCACCGAGTACCAGAACAGATTAAGGGGGCTTGAAGCGCAGAAAACCGAAGCGGAAAACCTGCAAATCGTACAGCTTGTGCGCTCCATGCGCCTTTCCCCGCATGAGCTTTCCGCTATGCTTTCCGGCGGCGGTATTCCGGGCATGGAAGCCGCGCCGGGCTACCCCGCAGAACCCGCAGACCACGACACCGAAGAAATGGAGGACACCGAGAATGAATAAGAAAATCCTTAGAACCTTGACCGCACTCTGCGCCGCCCTCATGCTGACGGGCGGCTTTTCCGTCACCGCCTTTGCACAGACCCCGGAGGGACAGGACGCGACCGACGACAGCGGCGTTGTCTATGAGGAACCCGAAAAGGAAGAACCCCTTACCCCGGACGGGAACGCGACCCTTGTAGACGATTTCGGCGGCAACAAGCAGCTTATCACAGTGACGACCAAAAACGGCAATTACTTTTATATCCTTATCGACCGGGACGACGAGGGCGAGGACACCGTACATTTCCTTAATCAAGTGGACGAAGCCGACCTTATGGCACTCATGGAGGACGGAAGCACCGAAGCAGCCCCGCCCGCCGTTTGCAGTTGCACCGATAAATGCGAAGCCGGAAAGGTAAATGTGAGCTGCCCTGTCTGCAAGGACAACATGACCGCTTGCAGCGGCAAGGAAGCGGAGCCGGAAACCGAGAAACCAACAGAGCAGCCCAAAGAGAAAGGCAATACAGGCGGGCTTGTGCTTTTCCTTGTCGTGGCACTTCTTGGCGGCGGGGGCGCGTTCTATTATTTTAAGTTTATGAAGCCAAAGCAGAACGTCAAGGGCGACACCGACCTTGAAGATTTCGATTTTGACGATTACGACGAGGACGAGGGGGACGGGCTTTCTGATGAAGAACAGGAGGACGAGGAAGCATGACGCTTTTTACCGAAAACCCTTTAGAAAAAATGATGGTACAAAGACCCACCGGGCGGCGTGACAGTGCGCCGCCCGTTCCAAAATCCCCGGCGTGTATGCGTTGCCCTTATAAGGCGCAATCCCCCTGTATCGGCTATTGTCTGAAACAGGCACAGGAGAAGAAGCACACCGCGCCGGAACGCTGAAAGGAGGATTTTTTCATGGCATTTAGACTTGTGATTGCAGAAAAGCCGAGCGTGGCGCAGACTATCGCCGCCGCGCTTGGCATTAAGGGGAAACAGGACGGGTATATCGAGGGCGGCGGCTACCTCATTTCATGGTGCGTCGGGCATTTGGTACAGCTTGCGGAAGCTGCCGCCTACGGGGAGCAATATAAAAAATGGAGTTTTGACAGCTTACCCATTCTGCCGGAGGAATGGCAGTACGCCGTTGACCCGGACAAGGGGAAGCAATTCAAAACCATTAAAGAGCTTATGCACCGCGCCGACGTTTCCGAAGTGGTAAATGCGTGTGACGCGGGGCGCGAGGGTGAATTGATTTTCCGCTTTGTCTACGAAGTGGCGGGCTGCAAGAAGCCCATGCGCCGCTTGTGGATTTCTTCAATGGAGGACGGGGCGATTAAGGCGGGCTTTGCTTCCCTCAAAGACGGGCGGGACTATGGCGCGCTCTTTGCGTCCGCCCTCTGCCGCGCAAAGGCTGACTGGCTTATCGGCATTAACGCCACCCGGCTTTTCTCCTGCCTGTATGGAAAGACCTTGAACGTGGGGCGCGTCCAGACCCCGACCTTAAAAATGCTCACCGACCGGGACGCGGCTATCTCCCATTTCCAGAAAGAAAAATATTATCATGTTCGCCTTGATTTATCCGGCGCGGACGCGGCAAGCGAAAGGATTTCGGACAAGGCAGAAGCCGACGCGCTGAAAGGGGCTTGCGAAGCGGGAAAGGCGGTATGCGTTTCCCTTACCAGAGAGAAGAAAACCGCAGCCCCGCCAAAGCTCTTTGACCTTACCTCTTTGCAGCGGGAAACGAACCGCATTTTCGGTTACACCGCAAAGCAGACCCTTGACCTTGCACAATCCCTTTATGAAAAGCGGCTCCTTACTTATCCGAGGACGGACAGCAGCTTTCTTACTGACGACATGGGCGGCACCGCAGCGGACATTATCGCGCTGCTTTGCGAAAAGCTCCCCTTTATGGCGGGCGCGGACTTCACGCCGGAGATTGCAAAGGTATTAGACAGCAAGAAAGTATCAGACCACCACGCAATCATTCCCACTATGGAGCTTGCAAAGGCTGACCCGGACGCGCTGCCGGAAAGCGAGAAGAATATCCTTACCCTTGCGGGGGCGCGTCTGCTTTTTGCCACCGCCGAGCCGCATATTTATGAAGCGGTTACGGCGGTTTTCTCATGCGCCGGGACAGACTTCACCGCAAGGGGAAAGACCGTACTTGCGGAGGGTTGGAAAGAGCTTGAACGCAGATACCGGGCGACGCTGAAAGATAAGCCCGAAGCAGAGGACGGGGAAAATGAGGGCGTGACGCTGCCGGAGCTTTCCGAGGGACAGAACTTTCCTAACCCCGCCGCAAAAGTAACGGAGCATACCACAACGCCGCCGAAGCCCCACAGCGAAGCGTCGCTTCTCTCTGCTATGGAGCGAGCCGGGAACGGGGACACCGACCCGGACGCGGAACGCCGGGGGCTTGGCACTCCCGCCACCCGCGCCGCCGTCATTGAAAAACTGGTAAAGGGCGGCTTTGCAGAGCGCAAGGGGAAGCAGCTTATCCCCACGCAGAACGGAGCCGCCCTTATATCAGTCTTGCCGGATATGCTCACTTCCCCGCAGCTTACCGCAGAATGGGAAAACAATCTGACGCAGATAGCAAAGGGAGCCGCAGACCCCGGCGAATTTCTGTCCGGCATTGAAGCTATGGCGCGGGAGCTTGTGCAGACACACGCCGCAGCACTGGACGGGAAAAAGGATTTGTTCCGGGAGGAAAAGCCCTCTGTCGGCAAATGCCCCCGTTGCGGTTCCCCCGTCCATGAGGGGAAGAAAAACTATTATTGCAGCAACAAAGAATGTGCCTTTGTCATGTGGAAGAATGACCGCTTTTTCGAGGAACGCAAGACCGCTTTTTCCGCGAAGATTGCCGCCGCGCTCCTTAAATCCGGCAAAGTGAATGTGAAGAAGCTCTATTCCCCGAAAACAGGCAAGACCTATGACGGAACTATCGTTCTGGCTGACACTGGCGGGAAATACGTCAACTACCGTATCGAAGTACAGAAGAACTAAAAACTTGAATAGCAAGCATAGGAAGCGGGTACCCACTTCCGTAAATCCCTGTCCTGCCGCTGACGCGCCGGACGGGGATTTTGCTTGTTGGGAAGTTTCCCAAACCCTCTAAAAAAATGAAAAAATTGTTGGTATAACGCACAGCCCACCGTAGTACGGGGCGAACCCCAAAAGCGCGGCGGTGCGCCGCCATTTCAGAAAGGAGCGAATGAATGGAAAAGAAAAAAGGTTACTCCATGTTTGAGCGTGACAAGTTAGACCCGGCTGACAGTATGCGGATAGAGCGAAATATTTATTTTGAGGAACAGACCGCTGACCTTTCCGGGCTTACCGCCCTGCCCTTAGAACAGTTACAGGCATTGCGGGAAGAATACGCGGCGGCTGAACAGGCAGCTTTTGAAGCCTTGCAAGAACAGGCGGCGGCATGGGACGAACAGGCGGGAAAGACCCTTGCCATTGACAAAGCCATTGAGTATGTGAGGACACCCGAAGCTACGCATACCGCGAACCAGTGGGAAGCTACGGACTACGGGAAGCACATCAGCAACCGCGTCTACCAAATGCGCTACCACATATCCGAGAATACCCGGTATGACAGGGAAAAAGAGAAATCCATTCCCTATTCGTGGACGCTTTCATGGAGTATTTACACCAACAGCCCCCACAATTACGGACAGGCAAAAATCGCCGGACAGGAAAGGAAAGTCTTTGCAGACAAGGCAGCTATGGAAAAATATCTGAATGGGCGTATCAAAGCCTATCAGCATTTATTCACCGAGGTATCGCCGCCTATCCCGCCAGAGTATGCAGAGCATTTCAAAGTAAACGGGCAGCTTTTACCGGGCTATGCTATCGAGGGCGAGGAACGGGCGCAGCCTACCGCTGAAAAAGCAGCCCCCACCACAGCAGAGCCGCCACAGGACACCGAACAGAGAAAGGAGCGTGAAACCATAAACGAGCAGTTTTCAATTCTTATCGACAGCCGCAGCCGCTTTGAAACAGGCAAACCGGGCGGCGTGTGGCTTCCCATGCCGACCACAACAGAGCAGCTTCATGCGGCTATGGAAAGCGTCGGCATTACCGCAGACAATCCGCAGGATTTTTTCATCAACGGGTATTCTTCTACGGAGGACTGCCCCTTTGACTTGCCGCTTTCCGTTATCCAAAGCGCAAGCATGGACGAGCTGAATTATTTTGGAAAACTTCTGGAAATGCAGAGTGACGGGGACAAGGATAAATTTGCGGCGGCGGTTACACATGGCGAGTATGCCGGAAGCATGAAAGACCTTATCAACCTTGCACAAAACCTTGACTGTTACTGGCTCTATCCCACTGTCCGCAGCGAAGAAGATTACGGTTATTATCTTATCGACGAACTGGACGAGCTGGAGCTTCCCGAAGAAGCAAAGAAATATTTCAAGTATGAAGAATACGGGCGGGACGCAGTTAGCAAGGATAAGGGGCAGTTTACCGAACAGGGCTATATCTATAACAATCAGAACACCTTTACCGAATGGTATCGGGGAACGGAAAACGAGATACCCAAAGAATACCGCGTTATGAGCTTCCCACAGCCGGAACGCGGCGGACAGGACAAGACCTTTATGGACGCAGCCGCCACAGAGCAGACCGCCCGAACCGCCGCAGAGCAGCCACAGGAGCCGCACCCGGTTATCCCTATCGTGCTGACAGCCGGGAAGCCCGCCGAGAAATTAAAAGAGATTACCGACCGTCTGGAACAGGGCATTACGGAACTCTTTGACAGCGAGCGTTACAAGGAATATCTGAAAGTCATGTCAAAATTCCATAATTACAGCTTCCGAAACACCGTCCTTATCGCCATGCAGAAGCCGGACGCTTCCCTTTTGGCGGGCTTTTCCGCTTGGAAGAACAACTTTGAGCGAAATGTGATGAGAGGGCAAAAGGGAATTAAAATCATTGCCCCGTCGCCCTATAAAATCAAACAGGAAATGCAGAAAATCGACCCGCACACGCAGAAGCCCATAATCGGCAAGGACGGAAAGCCCGTCACCGAGGAAAAGGAAATCACCATACCCGCCTACAAGGTGGTATCCGTCTTTGACGTTTCCCAGACCGAGGGAAAGGAACTGCCGGACATTGCCGTTGACGAACTGACAGGCGACGTTGACCGCTATAAGGACTTTTTCGCAGCCCTTGAAAAGACTTCCCCCGTTCCTATCGCCTTTGAGAATATCGAGGGCGGCTCTCATGGCTACTACCACTTGGAGGACAAGCGCATTGCTATCAACGAGGGCATGAGCGAATTACAGACCTTAAAGACCGCCATTCACGAAATCGCCCATGCGAAGCTGCACGACATTGACCTCAACGCGCCAAAGGACGAGCAACCCCGCGTTGACCGCCGCACCCGCGAAGTCGAAGCGGAAAGCGTCGCCTATACCGTCTGCCAACATTACGGGCTTGACACGTCGGACTATTCTTTCGGCTATGTCGCCGGGTGGAGCAGCGGGCGGGAGCTGTCCGAGCTGAAAAGCTCCCTTGAAACGATACGCAGCGCAGCCGCCGAGATTATCAATTCCATAGACGCGAATTTTGCGGAGCTGCAAAAGGCACAGGACAAGGAGCAGACCGCCGGACAGGAGCAGCCCACCAGAGAGGGACAAGAAGCCGCGCCACAGCCGGAAGCCCCGAAAAAAGCAGATACAGCCGGGAAAGAAAAGCCGGAAGCAGCCCCGAAAGAAGCCTTTACCCCGGAAACGATTTACAGAGTGCGCCGGAACCCTTACAGCGACAGCCGGGAAAACAGCCACCTCTTGCAAGCCTATGTGACACAGGAGAACGGGCGGGCGAAAATGGGCGACGTGCTTTATACGGGAACGCCGGAGAAATGCCGCGAGCTTATGGGGCAGCTCAAAAGCGGCGAGCTGACCGAGGGCGACGTAAAGCAGCTTTACGCAAAGGCACAGGAAACGGCGCAGACCACCGGACAGGACAAGGACACCTTTTCCATTTACCAGATAAAGGGCGGGGACGAAACAAGGGACTTCCGCTTTGAGCCTTACGACCGCCTGCAGGCGGCGGGAAATGTGGTTGATAAAGCGAACTATGAGCTTGTCTATTCCGCGCCCCTTGCGCCGGAAACTTCCCTTGAAGATATTTATACCCGCTTCAATATCGACCACCCAAAAGATTTTAAGGGACACAGCCTTTCCGTTTCGGACGTGGTAGTGCTTCATCAGAACGGACAGGACACCGCGCATTACGTTGACAGCGTAGGCTTCCGGCAAGTGCCGGAGTTTTTACAGGAGCAGAAGCAGCTTACCCCGGACGAGCTGACAACGGGCGAAACAATCCAGACACCGAGGGGGACTTTCCATGTGACCGCCATGAGCCGGGAGCAGATAGAAGCCGCCGGATATGGCTTTCACCACCAGTCGGACGACGGAAAGTATCTGATTATGGGGAACGGGACGCGGGCGTTTGCTGTTGCCGCAGAGCAGCCGGAAAAGGCAAACCCCTTGAAGCATATCGAGGACACCGTAGAGCAGAACGACAACAACTTTGACGGTATCATCAACAACACCCCTACCGTTGACGAACTGGAAGCAAAGGTTAAGGCGGGAGAAACAATTTCCCTTGTTGACCTGGCTAACGCGGTCAAAGCCGACAAAGAGCGCGGCAAGGAAGCGAAGCCGGAAAAGAAGCCCTCTATCCGGGCGCAGCTTAGGGCTGACAAGGAAAAGGCGCAGAAGAAAAACGCAAAGCAGAAATTACAGGATTTGGAAAGGAGCTGACCCATGCCGAAACAGAGTAAATTTGAGAACGTGGATTTGTTCGCTTCCCTCAATGCGGTTATGAAGCAGAACACAGGCTTTTACCAGAGCGACTTGGAGATTGACAAGGAGATTATCGCAAAGGCGGCGGCAAGCCCCCGCAAGGAGGACAAGACCCTTTTGTGGTTCTGCCGCCCGTCCGGGACGCATTGCTTCCGGGAGCGCGACGTTTTCCTCAAAGACACCGCGCCCCACAACACATGGCGTTTCTACATGGAGCAGACGAGCGACCGCGTCCTTGCCTATGCAATCGAGCTAACGGGGACGGAGCGCGGGAAAATCAAGGGCAATCTGTACGAACTGGACTACGCTAAACATTATGAGCGCGTCAAGGAAAAGGAGCTGCCCGCCGATACGGTGAAGCTGATTTATGAGCATGGGGAACGGGAGATACCCGCCGGACAGTTTTTCAACGGCAATCCCGATTATGAGCTTGGAAAGTTTGAACGCTTTGAAGCCGTACCCAACGACCCGGACGCGCTGCAATCGCTCTTACAGGAAGAACGGCGCAGCCGGGAGCAGCTTCCGCCGGGGGATTTCAAGGCGCATATCGCCGCATTGCGGGACGGGCTGATTGAAACGGAAGCGCGGCGCATTGTACGGGAAATGAAGCGGCACGACACGCCGAACAGCCCCAACAAGACCCATTTCATGGTAGAGCTTTCCCCGGCGTTCATGCAGCTTGCAGCCACAAAGGACACTGACCGCCTTTTCTCCATGCTGCCCTACAAGACCCTTGCCTTTTCCAAAATCGAGGGCAGACATGGGACGTATGCGCTGATTGACAAGGGGGAGAACCGGGACAGGAAGATAAGGAAGCCCCGCCCCTCTATCCGGGCGCAGCTTAAAGCAGACAAGGCAAAGACCGCCCCGAAAAAGGCGGCGGCAAAAACAAAAAATCACGATATGGAGGTATGAGCATGATTAGACTGACTGTTGAAGAAACAAACCTTTTGAGCATTTACAACGAGGGCGGCAAGCGGGCTTTGATTGAGAATGTCAACGCCGCGCTGCCCTACATGGACGCGGATATGCGGGAGCTTGCAAAGCGCACCCTTTCCAAAGTGGACGCTTTGACCGAAGCGGAATTTGCAGAGCTTCCCATTTACGCCGCTGATGAAGTATGAACGGGGTTAAGCGGCTGACGCCGCCCCAGAGCCGGAAAGTCAACGCCCTTGTGCGCCGGACGTGCTGCAATTATGATAACGGGAACTGTATCTTACTGGACGACGGGGACGAGTGCGTTTGTCCGCAGCTCATTTCCTATTCGCTTCTCTGCAAGTGGTTCCGGGCTGCGGTGCTTCCCGCCGACAGGCTACTCTATGCGGAGCTTTACCAGACAGGGGACAAGAAGAAGTGTACCGAGTGCGGCGCGTTCTTTGCGTCAACCTCTAACAGTGTCAAATACTGCCCCGTCTGCCGGAAGCGTATCACCCGCAGACAAGCTGCCGAGCGCATGAGGAAAAGACGCACCCCTGTTACGCAGTAGGTGCGGAAAATCCCTTGATTTACAGGGCTTTCCGGGCGTGAAAATCGGATAGGCGATACTTTATACCTTTACCCCCGAAAATGGCGTTCTACTGCGTAACATTCACGAAAACAGCACCCATAAAAAGACAGGGCGCGGAAGTCATATACTGGCTTCCGCGCCCTGTTCTTTTTTTGCCTATCTGACATTTCCCTTTTCCATTTCTTCAAGCGGGAACTGCGGGAGGGCTTCTATCAGCTTCTTTGTGATAGACTGGCGCATATCTTCGTTGATTTCCTGTTTCGTGCTTCCGTCTGGCTGTCTGACCGCTACCGTCGATAGCCTGTCGATTTCGTCCTTGTAGCAATCCACGACTTTCTCCACCGCCCATTTCTCCCCGGCAACGGCGGCGCGTATGGTTTCATATTCCGGCATTTTCTGGTTTTCCATGCTCAACGCTCCTCTGCTTTTTGATAGCCCTATCATAGCACAGCGGCGGGGATTTTGCTATCCTTATCCGCGTTCTGTTTCCTTTTCCCGTTCCGGCTGTCTGTCTGCCTGTAAAATGCTGTCAATGTTCTGCTTGATAATATCATATTCCCGGACTTTCTTTTTCAATTTTCCATAGTCGGCGTAAAGGGCTTCTTTCTGCGCTTGGAGGGCTTCATACTCCGATTGCAGCGCGGCGAGGTTCGGGAGCTTCGCAATGCCCGCCGCTTTCAGTGACCTTACGGCGGCTTCATGGAGGATAATTGCCTGTTCCTGTCCGGCGCGGTACTTCTCCCTGTTCCTTGCCTTGCGGTATGCGTCATAGACAGGCTTTGTCTTTTGATAGGTGGAAACATTCTTGATAAGCACCGCCATTTCCGCAAGCCGCTTTTCGGCGTTCTTCAATGCGTCTGCCGCCTGTCCGCTTTCCGCTGCCATTTCCTCAATCCGGCTGACTAAATCCGCGTACTGCTCAATCTTATGTTCCGTCAAGAAATTCATTGTTTTAGCTGCCTGTTTCAGATTGTGGATTTTCGCCCACTGTTCATAGCCCTTACTCTGCGCTGCCTTGATACTGTTCTCAATGTCGATAAGCAGCGACACGCCGCGCTGCTCTCTGGGAGCTTTCGCCACCTTTGTCCGTCTGCCCGCTATCCGTTCCCTTACGGCTTCCTCTGTATAGTCTGCGCCGAGGGTTTTAAGGCGGGTGAAGCGTTCCTGTCCGGGGGCGCGGCATGATACATATTTCCCCGGCTTTATCTCATAGCCCGCCGCCTGTAACCGCGTTAGCAATTCCTCAAAACTGGAAACTTGGGGGATAAGCGCGTCAACAGTGGTTTTCAGCTTGCCTTTCCAACTTGTACCCGTCTTTTCTGCCTGGTACTCCGCATAGCTCTTTCCCTTGCTGCCCTTGCCGGGGACGACAACGGACAAGCCATTTTCCCGGCACAGCTTGTCGCTCATGTTCCGTATGCCGTAATAGCTCCTTTTGTTGGAATTGTATTTATGGTGGTCTACAAAGTTCACCGCGCAAAAAATGATATGGTTATGGACGTGTCCTTTGTCAATGTGCGTCGTGAGTACATACTCATGCTGCCCCTTTGTTACCGCGTCGGCAAGCTGCTTTCCGATTTCATGGGCTTTCTGATAATCGACTTCCCCCGGCTCAAAGGACTGTATCAGATGAAAGGCTAAATTGTTCCCCTTTTGGAGTGCTTGCGACAGGGTATATTCAAACTCAATATCTGCCGTTTCATAGGAGCAACCGAAAGAGGACACAAGCATTTTCCCGTCCGTCTTGTCCGGGTTTTCGATATAGTCAAGGGCTTTGCTTAGAGTGCTTTTAATAGGCTTAATCTTTGTAACCGCCATATCTCCGCAAGCACCCCCTTTATTTCCTCTATGTCCTCTTGGTATGCGTTCCCCGTCGCGTTTACGCGGCGTGCTATCTGGTTGACGTTGACACCGATTTTCTGTATCTCTGCGGTCATAGCCTTTATATCGGCGTGGTCTATCTGAATGATATACCCGTCAATGGCAATCTTCCGCAGATACGCCGCCATGTTCCGGGTGGGTACGAGCTTCATTTTTTCCAGTATTAAATCCCGTTCCGCTTCCGTCACTCTGAATTTGATTTGCACTGTCCTTTTGCGTCCGTCCATGTGTTCGCTCCTTTCCTTTCCGTTCCGAGGGTTTGGGACACTTCCCAACAAGCAATTTTCAACCGACGCGCCGCAGCGCGGGAGGGCGAAAATACGGAAGTGGTACCCGCTTCCTATGCTTGCTACGAATGTTTTTATCCTTTAGGCTCTTATCACCTACTACGGAGAAAAAGCGATTTTGCCAAACTTACGCAAAAGAAAAACGCTGCAACCTCAAAAAAGATTACAACGCTTTCTAAATCCTGTTCAGTTTTAAGTCGGACATTCCTATTCGCCCTCTTTTTCGACTTCGGAAATCTCCTTTGCCGTTGCGGTTACAATCCGTATGCCTGTATCGCTCATACCGTCAAGAAGCGCGTCAAGCTGCCGCCGCTGCGTGTTCTTCTCCGGCGGCGTTTCTAAAAGGAATTGGTCTACGGATATATGGTAACGCTGTATCAGCTCAAAGAATATCTGTAAACTTGGGTGCTGCCCCTTGTTCTCAATGTTCGCAAGGTAGCGCGGCGAGATAAACATTTCGTCGCCTACTTTCTTGCGGCTCTCCTTGCATCCCTCACGCGCTGCCTTTATCGCTGCCCCAAAAGCCTTAAAGTCGTATCGTGGTACTGGTCTTTTTGCCATAGTTATTCACCCTATTACATTTTACTGTTCCCCTTTCTTCTTGGATATGTCTACGTAGTTCTATCAGTTAGCCAAAATAATTCATATATATATATGTTGACAACAAGCTGCTTTTGTATATAATATTATATAAAAGGGGGGGAATGTTTATGTTACATAGCATGCGTATTCGATAAGCATTGAAATCAAAAAAGATTTTTCCCATTTTCAATATGGGCTTTTTTGTCATGCTTATTTTGCGTATGCTATACAACAAAACTAACGACGTATAGACATAGTATAAAAACTATGCCTTAATTTTGTTGTAGTATTATATGTATAAATGCAGGTCAATGCTCATGTTGAGAATTGACCTGCATTTTTTTGCGCAAAAGGAGAAATATTATGCTTGAAAAATATTGGATAAAATGTCCAATTTGTAACGGAAAGACGAGGGTTCAAGTATTTTATAATACGGTATTAAGAAATTTTCCTCTTTTCTGCCCTAAATGTAAATTAACGCATATCGTTGATGTTGAAAAACTAGAAATCATAATCAAAAACTCTGAAAAACAAACTTTTTAATTTTGAAAAGGAAGGATATTTAAATGAAACACTTACCTAAAAGTACACCTACGGAAATATTGAATGACCCATACGGATTTACTTACAAAGAAATGTCGGAAGTAATTGGAGAGGATAAAGCAAGAGCCTTATATACGGAATTGTATAAACAGCCATTTCACAAAGAAAATCTATCAATATCAACAAAAAAAGTCTATAAAAGTAGCGATACTGAAAAGTATGTTTATGAATTGAAAGATAACAGGTATATTGAAACGGTTTTTATTAAACGGCGAGATGGTGGGACTGTTTGCGTAAGTACGCAAGTTGGTTGTTCTGTTGGCTGTATTTTTTGTGAGTCCGGACGCAATGGTTTTGTTCGTAATCTAACACCGTCTGAAATTGTGCAGCAGGTTGTATTGATACGTCAAAAAGTAAATCGTATCGTTTTTATGGGAATGGGAGAACCTTTATTCAATTACGACAACTTGATTGCAGCAATCCATATTCTTCGAGATAGAAATGGACTTAACTTTCCAACCGACGGCATTACCGTATCAACAGTTGGTCCAGTTAATCAATTAAAAAAATTGCGCGAAGAACATCTAAAAATTCAGTTGACAATATCTTTACATGCAGCAACACAGGCTGCGAGAAACTGTATCATTCCTCATATGCACATGTACGCTATTGAAGATGTTGTTAAGCAAGCATTGTCCTATTCTCAAAGGCATAATCGAAAAGTGGTATTTGCGTATTTGCTTTTACCAGGTATAAATGACCGTTCCTCAGATATAAGGCAACTTGCAAAATGGTTTAAGGGCAAAAATGTTATGATTAACGTGCTGCAATACAACCCGACGAGTAATTCAAAAATTAGAGCACCACAAAAACAAGAAATGGTTGCGTTCAAACATCAATTAGAGCAAACAGGACTTGAAGTTACCATGAGAGTTTCTCATGGTAGAGAGATTAAAGCAGCTTGTGGACAGTTAGCTAATACATATAATAAAGCCAAAAAACAACAGAAATAATTTAATTAAAAGAGCCAGACGCACAGACGCAGAGCCGATAATATGCAGTTTGAAATACTGCTGTTATCGGCTCTTTTTTGATTTTAATTTGTGCCCCTAATAACCATATTGGAGCAAAATCAGAACTGTTGCTTGTCGTTCTTTGATTTCCGCAGCAGCTTTGAAAAATCAAAGCCGCCGTTTCTTTTTATCTTCTAATGAAATGACGCGGTATCACTGTTGAAATCGGCGGCTAAAGGAGGTAGCCGCCATGAAGCAAAAAGCATATCGACAAAATCCGACAGTTATTGACTTATCAAAAAAAGCCCGCCCACCACCGGGGGAAACTACGCTTATATATATGAACTGTCTAATCATCTGGATACTGCTTACAATGCCTATGCGCCCGTCCGGGCTTTTCGGACGGGCGCATTTTGTACGTTCAAAAAATTTTTGAAGAAATTTCAAAAAATCTTCGGCGTTTTTGAAAAACGCCGTATTGCCCCGCGAAAAGGGGGGAAGCACCACCAACTTTCCAACGAGAAAGGAGGTGAGAATGTGGAACCTAATAGCAGGGAGTTTTACAAACAGTGTGCTTTTCAGAAGTTTTGTAATACGGTATTGCACAATGAAGCTTGCGACACCCATAGAGAACTTCGCAGACACAAGGCAAAGGAAGTGACCTTTTCCGACATGACCTTAGACGAAGCGCGGCAGCTTCATACGTTTGATGAATATTTCAAACGTGAAGCCGCCGAAACCGTCTTTGAGAAAGCCGGGAAGAAAATCACGCCAAAGCTGCTTCTTGAAGCAATCCGTACTTTGCCGGAAGAAAAGCGCAAAGCCATATTGCTGTATTACTTCGAGGGAATGAACGATACCGAGATTGCGGAGCTGTTCAACACGTCGAGAAGCACGATACAGTACAGGCGGACAAGCTCTTTTGAGAAATTAAGAAAATATCTGGAGGAAAATGCTGATGAATGGGACGAATGGTAACGAACCCGGCTACCCGGAAAATGCCCTTGTTCCTTATCCTGTCATTGTGGCAGCGACAAAGGGCGACCCGGACGCCATGAAGATTGTCTTGCAGCATTTCAGCGGCTACATAGCCCGCCTCTCCATGCGGAAGCTGTACGACGAGCGCGGGAACGTCTATTTTGGCGTAGACCACGACATTCGGGAACGGCTGCAAGCAAAACTGATGATGGCTGTCCTCACCTTTAAGGCAGAGGAATAAACCGCAGCGGCGGCGGGACGCTTTCTCTCTCCCCCTTTTCCGTTCCGCTGCTGACGCGGCAGCAAAGCCATTCTGAACCTTGACAAAGAAAGCGGCGCAAGATAACGGCGGCGCAGCATAGGGCAAATCGGATACGTTCCTTTTGCGCCGAGCCATACGGCGGGTGCGCCATGACGCTATCCGGGTGAGGTTATCCCCGCCCGGACAGCCGAGCGACCAACACCGCGCCGGAAAGCAAGTGTAGCGGCTTGCGGGCGACGACACGCAGAATATACAATGATACTTCCTTACAGCCACAGTCCGAGCGTTAAGAGCGTCGCAGGCAATGGGTAGGGCGGCATGAGAACCATGCCGGGGTGAAATTCCCATGAGGTTATGCTAATAACCGTCCGATTAAAGCCTTTGTTTTATTGAATAGTGGACTTGCTGCTATTCATAGACTATATTATATGTTTGCGAAAGAAAGGGGGATTTTCTTTGACGCAAAACCAAACGCCCGTTACCACAACGGAGCATAAAATAGGAAAAGTTACTTACCTTGTATGTTCGTCCGCAAGTGAACGCGCAACGGACACACTGGATAAAAAGATAAAAAAACTCATTCGCAAAGACATGGAACTGAACCCCGCAAACGCCCGGAAATAGGGCGTTTCTTCACATTTTATACATGACACAGGCAGCGGTATGTGGTATAATATAGACAGTACAAATACCATGCTTGTCTGTCGTCGGAAAGGAGGACAAAATGTTACAGACAGACAAGATTACCGCTTTATATTGCAGATTGAGCCAGGAAGATATGCAAGCCGGGGAAAGCGAGAGCATACAGAACCAAAAACTGATTTTACAAAAGTATGCTGACGAACACCACTTTTTCAACACGCGCTTTTTCGTAGACGACGGATTTTCCGGCGTGAGCTTTGAGCGTGAGGGGCTTCAAGCCATGCTGCATGAGGTTGAAGCCGGGAACGTGGCGACCGTCATAACAAAAGACCTTTCCCGTCTGGGACGTAATTATCTGAAAACCGGGGAGCTGATAGAGATTGTCTTTCCCGAATATGAAGTGCGCTACATTGCCATTAACGACGGTGTAGACACAGCAAGGGAAGATAACGAGTTTACCCCTCTGCGGAACTGGTTCAACGAGTTTTACGCCCGCGACACCTCAAAGAAAATCCGGGCTGTCAAACAGGCAAAGGCGCAGAAAGGCGAGCGCGTCAACGGCGAAGCTCCTTACGGCTACCTTATCGACCCGGATAACCGCAATCATCTGATACCCGACCCGGAAACGGCGCACGTCGTAAAACAGATTTTTGCAATGTATGTACGGGGCGACCGTATGTGTGAAATCCAGAACTGGCTGCGGGACAATGAAATACTGACCGTCGGGGAACTGCGCTACCGCAGGACAGGGAGCAAACGCCACCCCCGCCCACAGCTCAACGCATGGTACAACTGGCCGGATAAGACGCTGTACGACATTCTGACAAGGAAAGAATATTTAGGGCATACCATAACCGGGAAAACCTACAAGGTATCTTATAAGTCGAAAAAGACGAAAAAGAACCCGGAGGAAAAAAGGTATTTCTTCCCCAACACTCACGAACCTTTGATTGATGAAGAAACCTTTGAACTTGCACAGAAGCGGATTGCCACCCGGCAACGCCCGACAAAGGTTGATGAAATTGACCTGTTTTCCGGGCTGCTCTTTTGCGGGGACTGCGGCTACAAAATGTATGCAGTACGCGGAGCCGGGACGCTTGAACGGAAACACGCCTACACTTGCGGCAACTACCGCAACCGGGCAAGAAATGATATGCTCTGCACTACGCATTATATCCGCAAAAGCGTATTGAAAGAACTTGTCCTTGCAGACTTGCAGCGAGTAACGTCTTATGTGAAAGAGCATGAACAGGAGTTTATCGAAACAGCCAACGAGTGCAGCGCAAAGGCAGTACAAAAGACGCTGACACAGCAGCGGAAAGAGCTTGACAAGGCGCAGAACCGTATTAACGAGCTGAACATCTTATTCCGCAAGCTCTACGAGGACAACGCTTTAGGGAAACTTTCAGATGAACAATTTGCTTTTCTGACTTCCGGCTATGATGAAGAAAAAAAGACGCTGACCCGGAGGATTGCGGAGCTGTCACAGGAAATCGACAACGCCACCGAGCGCAGCGCGGACGTAAAAAGGTTTGTCGCACTGGTACGCAGATACACAGCGATTGAAGAACTGACCTACGAAAACGTCCATGAATTTATTGACCGTATTCTTATTCACGAACTGGATAAGGAAACGAACACCCGCAAAATCGAAATCTTTTATAGCTTTGTCGGCAGAGTTGATACAGGTGACAAGCCTACCGAAAGTATCTCCTATTTCAGACAGATAGGAGCCGACGTAAAGAGTTATGCTATCTAACATACATCAAAAAGAGGTAAGATAACACCCTCTGCAAAAAAGGTATCGTTATCTTACCTCAACAAAGTTGCGGCCCGTATAGCCGTCATCCACATAATACTCATACTGGAACATCCCATGCTTTTCCGCAAAGTCCCGAAGCATGATTTTCTGGTTGCTGATGCTCATGCTCTCATTGTCGCCGCCGTCATCGAGAGAGATGCGGCAGTAGAGAGCGGTAATTTTCTCATAGACTTGTTTTTTCCTGCTCATAGCGTTCTCCTTCTATGAACAGGGACACGATACCATTATAGTACCATGTCCCTGCCCCTGAATCAACCGTTTTTACGCAGCGTTTTCTGCCATTTCACGCTGTTCCAGCCATTCCTCGAAGTGTTCGCAGGTCTGGCGCTCGATCAGCTGCTCAAAGGTTTCCCGCATGGACTTCTCCCCGGAGAACTCCCGCACCACCACAAAACGGACTTTATTTTTCTGCTGCTTGCTTTTTTCCATAGGCTACCTCCATAGAGTGGCAGGCCAGACGGCAGCACCGGCAACGAAGTCCGGCAACGAACCTCTGAAAACCTGTAAACTACCGTCTGGCCTGCAAATCTTACTTTCTAAATTTTCTTGAAAAATCTCGTTGCTTTCGTTGCCGGAGATAATGATAAATATTAAAATATCCCTTATTTACGGGCTTTTCCCGTATCCAGACAGGGAAATCCCCGGCAACGAACCCGGCAACCAACTGGCAACTAACCCGGCAACAGACCGCCGTTTTCAGGCGATCCACTCCTTTGGAAGCTCCAACTGGCGGCATTCTTCCTCACTCAGTTCCACAAATCCATCTTCGTTGCCGGGCAGTTCGTTGCCGGAAACGTCCCGTTCCCAGCCCCTCTGTCTGCCATATCCGGCAAACATCCTCGGATTGGAGAAAGGTTTCCAGCCCGTCACCACCGTGTTCATAATCTCGTTGATATTGTGCAGCTGCCACCGCTTCGGCTCGTCATAGGTGTAGCCCAGCGCCTCCTTAAAGATCTGTTTGGAGCAGACCATGCTGCCGGTGTAGTGTTCCAGAAATCCCTGTATCTGCCCGGCCTCGGTGTCCTCTGGCATGAAATCCTTCTGCACCTCCACCAGCTGGCGCTGGATAGACTTGCTGAACTTCATGGAGTAGTGGCCGCTGCGGTAGATAATCATGGCCTCCGCCCAGACCTGCAACAGGTAGGCTCTGGAAGCGTCCTCGTCCTCCAAAATGTGAACCTCCGCATTCTCCGGGTAAATCATGATTGGAAGGAAACGCCGGTTCCCGGCCCGGTCAAGGGGCAGGAAGTCCAGCGTGTTGGATGAACCGCCAAACACGCACTGCCGCAGCCGGTCTTTGGGCTGGGCCTCATAGGGTGTGCGGTAGGTTTCCTTCTGGCGGCTGATAAAAGAGCGGATTTCCTCAATGCTTTTGGCGCTGCTGGTGGCCAGCATCTCTGACATCTCGATGATCCAATGGCCTTGCAGCTTCAAATATACCCGGTCATCGTCCAGCTTTTTCAGATCGTCACTGAACCACTCGTCCCGGATCGCCAGCAGACGGAAGAAGCTGGACTTACCAGCCCCCTGTCCGCCCACCAGACAGAGCATTTCCTCATATTTGGAGCCGGGGGAAAACACCCGCCGGATTGCGCCCAGCAGGAAGTGTTTCAGCATTTCCTCCACATAGTCGCTCTCGTCCGCACCTAAGAAGTGATGGAGACAGGAGCGGATGCGGGATGTCCCGTCCCAGACAAGGCCGTTCAGCACGTCCTGTATAGGATGGTAGCAGTTCTCATTCGCCACGATGGAGAGCGCCGCCGTCATCTTTTTCTCGCTGGTCAGGCCATAGTTCTGTTCAAAATAGAGAAGCAGATACTTCACGTCTGTATCCGTCAGGGCGCTGGTATTCCTGCGCCAGCCCAAATCCCGCACAATATCCACCCGGTCAGTCAGGAGGTTCAGGCGGATCGCCCCACGCAGGAGAGGGTCATGGCAGAACACCGTCCGGCAGTTGCCGATGGTGTTGGCGGGCTGGCCCTTTTCCGTGACGGACAGGCTTTCCCGCACCTCGTCAACGCTCCGCTCCGGCGCTAAGGCTTCGGCTACGCTCATGGCGGCCTGCCGGGTGGCTGGCGGTAAACTCTGATATTCGCTGCTCAATCTTCCTCACCTCTTTTCCGTATTCAGCGACCACGCAGGCCCGTTCCTCCATACTGCCGGACAAGAGAATATCCAGCAGATACTCCGTGTACGGTTTCTTTTGCAGGGCCTCCACAAACAGCGGATTCCATGTTTCCTCCGGCGTCTGCGGGGCGTATTCCTTCTCCCAGCGTTCCAGCAGATGCAGGTAATCGCACAGCACCCGGAAACATTTCTGCTCCGCCTGCCGGTAGCGCAGTTCCTCGCTGATTTTCCGTTTGACCGGCCTTTTGCGGGGCGGGTCATGGCCTTTGGCGTCATAGCGGACAGAAAAATCTTCCGCCAGCTTCAACGCCGCCTCCTTGTTGCTCAGGCCAAACAGACGGGCGGTAAAATCAATCACATCCCCGTCCGCCTGACAGCCGAAACAGTGGAACCGGCGGTCAACCTTCATGCTGGGATGTTTGTCATCGTGGAAGGGACAGCAGGCCATCCCGTTTCTGCCTACCGGAATCCCATAAAATTCCGCAGCCTGACTTGTGGTGACAGACTGCTTCACTGCTTCAAATACATTCGATTTTCTCACCTCCAGACAGAGAAAAAGGCACCCGTTTCCGCAGAAAATCAGGTGCCTCATAACTCCATATCATGTTTCTTGTTCGGAACGATCCGCCCCTCACGTTCCCAGCGTTCCCGGTTATCCCGGTCAGCGTCCACCTTGCCTTTCGACAGCTTCTCCAAGATGGATTCTCTGGCCTTCTCCTTAATCTTCTCCTTACCGGCCTTCTTGACCTCCGGCTGCATAAGCGTTTTCTGGATTTTTGCCAAAGCGTTCTGCATGACCCGCTTGATTTTGGTAATCACTCCATCCAGGCGGGCGGCGGCGTAGTCACGCTCCTTCTTCGGGGCCTTCCGTTCCGGCGAAAGCACCCACTTTTTTGTTTCCTCAATCAGACGAATATCTTCTTTGTGTGTCTCCTGCCGGACAGTATCGGTCACCACCTCCACCGCCTTGTCGTAGGCCACATCGGAAACATCGTCCAGCAGCGTCTCCACGTCCTCGATTTTGAGTGTCAGTTCTTCCAGCTTCTGCTCCTGCGCCGCCAGCTGCTCCTTCTGCTTCATCAGGATATAGTCCTGCTTTTCCAGATACTCCCGCCCGCCGTAGGACGGCTCCTGATCCAGATGCAGCCCATGCCGCTTTGTGATGTCAAACAGGATCGTCCGGCAGACCGCATCGAAGGTCTGTTTCCGGTTGTTGTGCCTGCCTTTTGGCTTGTCCTGGTTCGGGAGAGGGATGCCCAGTTCCTCCAGCGCCTTCTCCTGCTGGGGACACAATTCCCCGTAGCGGTTCTGGCAGTCAAACACATGGCGCTCGTGGATGTGGGGCGTCCCCTCGTCCAGATGAAGCGCCCAGTCTAAGATGTGGATATGGGAACCAAAACGGCGCTCGAATTCCTCATAGAACTCGTTGACGATACGAAAGAGCGTTTCCGGCGGGACGGATTCTTCCAGCGTGCCGATCTGATAGATGCTTTCCTCCGGGCAGGTCTTGTTGTTTTTCAGCAAGTCCTCCACGGTGCGGTTGCGCTCTGTGTGCCGGGTTTTCTCATTCCGGGCGTTCTGCGCCTCCATATGGTCAGAATAATGCTCGTAGTAGTACATCCGCTCGATTTCTTCAAAGCTGAAATCCGGCTGCTCCGGGTTCTCCCGGAACTCGTGTGTCGTGAAGCCCCGGTAGCAATCCCAGTAGATGTTTTGTCTGGCCCGCTCGGCGTCAATGTGTTCGCTGTTCTCCACATCGAACCGGCGGTCATTGTGGCGGGGATTGTAGGTGCCATGCTTGCCGGAGCGCCCGTTGTGTCGTGTCAGTTTCAAACAATTTTCCTCCTTCCTGCGAAGATGTTCCGGGGACGGGGGAAGGGCGGCGAAGCCGCAAATCCTGCGAAAGTCTGCGTCAGGTAATACCCAGTACAAGTTGACGCAGGCATCAACTTTCCCTGGGCAAGGCGCTTCGCCCTTGACCCGATGGGGCGGCTGCCCTCAACCTGCCAATGGGCGTTGCCCCTTGACCCCAGCAGTGCGCTGCCGCCCCTGCACCCCGCCACAAAGGGCTTGCCGCCCTCTGTACTCCCGCTCCGGCGAAGCTGGCTTCCACCGCAGAAGCGGTTTCCGCCAGTTTCACCGGCTCCGCATCCACACAGTTACGCCTATCGGCGGGAAGTGGATACGGAATACGCCTGCGGGGATTGCCGGTCAAAACGCCGGGTGCAGACCCGGCATTTTTGCCGTAATCGCCCCGATTTCAGGCGATTTTTTCTTCTGCCGTTACCACCTGAAAGCCATGCTCTCTGGCGTAAGCACTGGCGGCGGCTTTCCGTTCCTCGCTGTAAGGCGGGATGAGCCGGATTGACAGCCGGGACTTGTCCAATATATAGGTTACGCTGCCCTCTGGCGTGCTGCGCTCCAACCGGCACAGCAGCGGATATTTCCGGCTGAACTCCGCCAGCCTGCGCTTCAAACTGGCGTTGAAGGTGTAAATGCTGGCAAGGTTCTCCGCCTCGTTCCAGTTGATGATGGTTTCTTTCTCATATTTAGACAGCTTCGTCATACAAATCCTCCTCATAATCGGTGTAAGATTTCAGCACACGCAGGCTGCGCTTGAGACGGCGGTACTCGTCCATCTCCATGCGCAGATGGTGGTAAAAAGCCTCGTACCAGCTTTCGTCCACCTCCGTCTCCATTTTCCGGGCCAGACCCAGCATCCGGCGTTTGGCCTCCGGGTCAACCGTCAGGGCTGTCAGCCATTTCAACCGTGTCACCGTGTTGTGATGGCTGGGACAGGCGAAAGCGTAGAGAATCTTCTTTTCTTTCATACTCAGTGTCATAATGATTTTCCTCCATTTCTTTGCTGCGGAGCCATGCACCCCGCATGATAAACTTGTTTCTTTCCGCCGGTCTGCCTGCAAGCAGCTCCTGCCCGGAATTTCTCCCGGCGTATCGGCCTCTTTGGTGCGCTCGATTTCTGTCATGGCGCCACTTCCCCGGAGGTCATACCCCTTGCAGCCGGTCATTCGATTTTCAAGGTTCAGTGCCTGTCTGCAAGAATGATTTTATCGAAAAAAGAGGGCCGCTCCCGTATATCCAAGACGTTGGAAAAACGCACGAAATCCTCATATTTCCACGCTTATGGAATCGTGCTATAATGGGTGTATTCACTGAAAAACGATAACGAGAGAGGGGGCATTGGATGTACACAAAGCTGTCAATCCCGGAGCGGCTCAAAGACTTGCGGGTGGTAGACAAGCACCTGACGCTGGAACAGCTGGCGGAGCAGACCGGCCTGTCCAGATCGGCGCTGGGAAAATATGAAAGCGATGATTATAAGGACATCAGCCCGTTTGCGATTGCAACGCTGGCGGAATTTTATGGTGTGTCCACCGACTATCTGATGGGGCTGTCCGAAAATAAAAATCACCCAAACACAGAGCTTCAATCTCTGCATCTGAGTGACGATATGGTGGAACTTTTGAGCAGCGGCAGGATCAACAACCGGCTTCTCTGCGAACTGGCTACGCATCCAAACTTCCAGCGGCTGATGACCGATATGGAAATCTTCATTGACCGGATTGCCGATATGCGGGTGGAGCAGATGAACCTGATCCTCGAAGCCACCCGACAGACCGTCATCAACAGCCATGCGCCGGGAGAGAACGACCTTTATATGCGGACGCTGGAATTAGGGCAGATACAGGAGAGTGACTTTTTCAGCCATGTCCTGCATGACGATCTGGACAACATTGTCCGGGACATACGGGAGGCACATCTAAAGGACAAGACCACCGCCGACCCGCAGCCCACGTTGGAGGACGTCAAGGAACAATTTGAACAGGCTGTCCAGCAAGGCAGCGATGTGGAAATGCTGATACATGAATTCTGCGATAAGTTGCAGATACCCTTTGAGAAGATTTCCTCGGAGGATTTCTCAGCGTTCCTTCGGATACTGAGCCTGTCCAAGATGCTCAAAAATCCCAACAACATGAGGGGGAAGGCCAAGCCGCAGCCGTACTATGCGCCCAAGCGGAAGAAACGCAGGTAGAGAAAAAGCCGCCCAACCTGTACCGTTGGACGGCTTTCGACCCGTTTGCGGGTGGAATAAAATATGCGGTTATACATCCGTTAGCTGACTGTTTTCATCAGCTTTTTCATAAACTTCCAGAGACGGATGCCATCTTTGAGGCCCAGCCGGTAAAAGAAGCATTCGCTTTCTGCGCCGGAATCGAAGATGGAATCGCAGTAGTGCCTTACAGCGTCCTTCTGTTCCTCAGACAATACGCTGATCGCTTTTTCATACTCGGTTTCCAAACGAAGGTAGTCCGCTTTTTTCTCCTTGCCGGTTTCTGCCTCCCGCCATTTAGCGAACTGGCTCTGCATCCGCTCCTGAATCATCAAATCAACCAGTTTTTCTATATCTGTACCCATAAGCGCCCTCCTTATGCTGGACGGATATAATTCCGGTATGTTTCCAGGACGGAATCCGACACACCGCTTTTATACACTTTGCGAATGTCGGAGATTTCCTCTTGCTTCAGCAGTTTCAGCCATTTCAGCAGTTCAGCCCTGCCGTTGGCAAAGTTACAGCAGCGCCCATCGGCGTATTCGATACGGTATCTCATAGACAGGCACCTCCTTAAACATAAATCATCTCAGACCGGATGATTTCCTCTGCCCGGCTGCGGATGCTGTTCATGGCTCCGACCCAGGCAAGCTGGTCACGGGCTTTCAGTTCCTCGGTGATACCCTCCACAGCCTGCATCTGCGAGATGATACACGCCAGCCGGTCATCGGCCTGCTCGTTCAGATCGGCAAGATACGTCCAGAGTTTTCCCGACAGAAGCAGTTCACTGTACTGGCCGGGACGGTGTTCTTGCAGAAACGCCTTGTGCATCCGCCCCCACCGCCCGATGGGGCGGTTTTCCTCCGGCAGCTTCAGATCGGGGATGTAGTAGTCTCCCACCAGCGTATAGCTGATGCCGTTGTGATGGATTTTCTTTGGTAAATGCTCCATGTTCGACCTCCTGTATTCAGTTTTTTCAGAATCCAGTTGATCGTGTCCCTGTTCATGATAAATTCAAGGCAACTGAACTCTTCACGAACAAGTATGGCACATCTTTGCCGAGCTTTTGAAAGTTTAGACCGTGGGACAGCTCCCGTCCCCGTGTTTCCGAGGTATTGAAGCTGTCAATCGTTTCTTTCCCCAAGATTTCCGATATTTCTTTGAGGGTGGTTTTTTCCTTGCCGCCGAGGAAAAGGGTCGTGTCGCAGTTGCCGACAATGGTATCGGCGTTGTCCTTGTAGATTGCCTTTAGCTGCGATTGGCTTTGCAGAATGATAGAAGCAGAGATTTCCCGGCTTCGTATGGTGGCAATGAGTTTTTCAAACTTTGGGATTTGCCCGATGTTCGCAAACTCGTCTAACAGGCAGCGCACATGAACAGGCAGCCGCCCGCCGTACACATCATCGGCTTTATCGCAAAGAAGATTGAAAAGCTGCGTGTAAAGGATTGATACCACAAAATTAAAGGTGTCGTCGGTGTCGGAAATGATAACGAACAACGCCGTTTTGCGGTCGCCCAGCGTGTCAAGCTCCATTTCGTCGGTTTCCATGAGTTCCCGCAGCTCCCGTATGTCAAAGGGTGCCAATCTCGCGCCACAAGAAATAAGGATTGAGCTGCGTGTTTTCCCCGCGCTTAACAGGAATTTCTTATACTGCCTTACGGCAAAGTGTTCCGGGTCTTTTTCTTCCAGACGCTCAAACATGAGGTCAACCGGGGACTGAAATTCGGGGTCGTCCTCGCGGGCTTCCGACGCATTTATCATTTCAAGCAGCGTCGTAAAATTCTTTTCTGCTTCCGGGGCTTCGTAGTAGATATAGCCGATCAGAGCGCAGTAAAAAAGCCGTTCCGATTTCACCCAAAAATCCTCGCCGGATTTCTCCCCGTCGCCTTTGGTATTTGCGATAATGGTATTTACCAGCTTCAAAATGTCTTTCTCGCTGCGGATATATACAAAGGGGTTGTAACGCATGGATTTCTGAAAATTGATGGTGTTCAGCACTTTTATCTTATACCCGCCGCGCTGCAAGAGCTTCCCGCACTCAATTAAAACGGTGCCTTTCGGGAGTGTTTTGTCAAGATAAATAAAGGGAATATCTCACCGAATTTTGCATCAAAAATTCGATGATTTCACATCGTCCTTCATCAGTCGCTTCATTTTGTCCTCCAGCGTGTCCTTTGCGGTCTGGCTGAAATGAACGCCCACCACATAGGTGGTCTTGCCCAGCTTCATGCTGAATGTTCCTGCCGGAATTGCCTGTCCTGCTTTCGTTTTGGCTGCTGCCTGTTCCATGTGCGACACCTCCTGTAAAAAAGCCCGACAAAGGAAAGGCTGACAACGAAGTCCTGACAACGGACATCAGAAAACCTTAAAACTCTGTCGGGCAGATGCTCTATTTTCTTTTTCTTCTTTTTTTATAAAAGTCGGTTGTCATGGTTGTCAAGGGGGAGAAAATGCCCATCAAATCAGGGGTTTTCAGACTTTCACCCGACAACCAGACCGACAACCGGCTCGACAACAAAACGGCAACCGGCACGGATTTTTTACTTTAGCCACTCTGGGGGAAGTTCCAGCTGCTCCACTTCCTCCGGCGTCAATTCCTGAAAATCTCCACCTCCGTTGTCGGGCTGGATGCGCTCCCAGCCTTTCTGACGCCCATAGGGGCTGCGGAAGTACCGGGGATTAGAAAATGCCCTCCAGCCGGTCACGCTGTTGTTCATAATGTCGTTGATCTCCCGGATTTCCCATTGCTTCGGCTCGTCAAAGCTGTGTCCCAAAGCTTCCTGGAACAACTGCTTGGAGCAGACCATGTTATCTGAACACTTTTCCAGATACTCGATGATCTGCCCGGCTTTGGTGTCCTCCGGCATGAAGTCACGCTGGTGGACTTTCAGATACTCGTTCATTGCCGGGCTGAACCGGAGCTTGAAGTTTCCTCTGCGGTAAATTTCCATTGCTTCTGCCCAGACCTGTATGAGATAGGCTCTTGCTGCCGGTTCATCGTCCAGAATGTGGATTTCTGCCAGCTCTGGATGTACCATGACCGGCACAAAACGGCGGTTGCCGGTGCGGTCAAGGGGCAGAAAATCCAGCGTATTGGAAGTACCGCAGAACACACACTGCCGTTTTCGGTCAGCCGGGTGGGTTTCGTATGGCACTTTATAGGTTTCCTTCTGGCGACTGAGAAAGGATTTGATTTCCTCAATACTCTTGGCATTGGCGGTGGCAATCATCTCCGACATCTCAATCAGCCAGTGTCCCTGCATCTTGCGATACACATTTTCATCGTCCAGTTTTTTCAGGTCATCGGAAAACCAGTCATCCTGAACTGCCAGCAGGCGAAAGAACGAGGACTTTCCGGCTCCCTGACCGCCCACCAGACAGAGCATGATTTCAAATTTACAGCCGGGACGGAACGCCCGTGAGATTGCTCCCAGAAGGAACAGCCGCATGGCTTCACAGGTGTAATCATCGGTATCTGCTCCCAGAAAACGGTGCAGACAATATCGGATGCGCTCTATACCGTCCCACTGCAAGGCGTTGAGAAAATCCCGGACAGGGTGATAGCGGTTTTCGTTGGCAATCACCATCACGGCATCCTGTATCTTTTTCTCGATGGTCAGCCCATAGTTTTCCTCAAAATACAAGAGCAGATATTTGATGTCCACATCGGTCAGGGTCGGGCTGTCCCGATACCAGCCGAGGGGCTTCACAATATCCACTCGTTCAGTCAGCAGATTTTTTCGGATCGCTCCTTTCAGCAGAGGGTCAAGCTGAAACACCCGTTTATAGTTGGCTGCGGCATTGGATACCTTACCTTTCTCGGTCTGTTCCAAGCTGCTTCTGACCTGTTCCACGGTGCAGAGTTCCGGCTGCTGTCCATTCTGCAATTCGCTGCTCAAGTTTCATCACCTCTTTTCCTTGCTGTGCTACAAGCTCCCGGCGTTCTTCCGGCGATCCGTCCAGAAAACTATCCAACAGATACTCTGTGTAGGTTTTTCTTTGCAGGGCTTCCACAAAGAGCGGATGCAGGTCATCCTCCGGCGTTTGCGGGGCATACTGCTGTTCCCATTTCTGGAGAAGGTGGAAGTATTCGCATAAGACCTTGTAGCAGTGCATTTCTTCCTGCCTGTATTTCTGCTCCAGGGTAGGTTCCCTGATATGGGGTTTGACGGTCGGCTTCTGCCCGTTGTCATAGGCAATCCCAAAATCATCAGCCAACTTCATGGCGGCTTCCTTGCTGGGCAGCTGAAACAGCCCGGAAACAAAATCCACTGCATCCCCATCAGCCTGACAGCCAAAGCAGTGAAAACGCCTGTCCAGTTTCATGCTGGGGTTTTTGTCGTTGTGAAAAGGGCAGACCGCCATGCCATTTCTGCTGACAGTGATGCCGTACAGCTCCGCTGCCTGTCTGGTGGTCACATTCTGTTTGACCGCTTCAAATACATTCAAAATTCCACCTCCTGACAAAACAAAAGGCACCCGATTTCTTTTGAAAATCAGATGCCTTACAGTTCCATATTCTGTTTTTTCTCCTGCCGGTGCTGCTCGTCCTTTTTTCTGGATTCCTCTCGATAATCCTGAATCTGTTCGGTGACAGAGTGCTTCGGCTCCAGCTTCTTTTTGACATCTGCCTGTTCCGGGTCAAGTACCTTGCTGACCCAGTAACGGATTTCTTTCAGCGGCTTCAATTCCTCCTGTACTGCCGCCAGCTGTTCGGTATATTCTGCGTGAGAAGTTTGCAGCTGTTCATATTCCACTTGCAGGGCTTCCAGATTAACATTCAGGTCAACACCATGCTTTTTCAAAAAACGGTATGCCTTGTTGTATGCGTCCAGCTCGTCCCGGTGGCTTTCCGCATAAACGGACTGCACAGTTTTCCAGCCGATTCTCACATACTTGTCATGGATAGCTTTATGCTGCTGACAATCGGCAACGGCGTTCTGGATGCCGGTAATCACTTTCATGCGGCTCTCGGCTTTCTTCATGCCGGTGCTGATGCTGCCGGATTTCTGTTTCACTTCCTCCAGCACACTGTCCAGCTGCTCCAGCGTAAAAATCTCATGGTCTTTCAGATAATTGGTGGCGTTGACAAAGGACTGTAAATCTTTCGTTGTACCTTTTTGCTGACCGTATCTTGACCAGTCCCGGCGTTCTGCCTTTCGCAGATTGAGATAATCCCGCAGAAGATTGATAAGGTCGGGGGATGAAGTTTCCGGCTTCTTCTCTGCCAGCAGCTCTTTCCGGGCTTCCAGAATATCGCTGATCCAGTCACGCAGATTCTGAATGGTGCTGCGGATCACGCTCATCATGCGGTTGGCGGCTTTGATGTCCCGGTTCAGATTGCCGATATTGGTCTGGATGCCACGGCGTTCCATCTGGGTGACAGCAGCTCCCATGTGGACGGTGGGGATGATGTCCAGCCCCTGTTTTTCATAGGAACGGAGATCGACACGGACAGGGCTGTTCACCATTTCCAGATAACGGTTCTGCACTGTTTCCCAGCCGGTGCGCCACTCCTGCCCATGATACTGCTCGTTCCAGTCAACAGTGTCCTCCTTATGGCTTTTCCAGTTCCCTGATGGAAGCCGGATACGCTCACCGTTCTCGTCAAGGTCGTAAACCTTTCTGGCTTTGGGAAGCCATTTTCCATGCTCGTCCATTGCCCGCATGGTCAGCATCACATGACAATGGGGATTGTGTCCCGGTGGCTTTGGGTCATGGATGGCAAAATCAACAATCATGCCTTTGGAAACAAAAAACTGGTTGCAGTAGTCCTGCACCATCTGGGGATACAGTTCCTCCGGCACTTCTCTGGGCAGTGCCAGCACAAACCGTCTGGCAAGCTGGGAGTTCCACTGGTTTTCAACGGCTTCCACGGAGTTCCAGAGCTGTTCCCGGTCTGCGTATTCCGGCGGGGCATGGGATGGCAGCATGATTTCCGTGTAGACCACACCTTCCTTTTTCCGGTAGTCTTTGTGCTTCTGGTCATACTCGGAAAACAGATTCTCGCCGCTCTGGTAGGCAGCTCCGGCAACAGCTGACTGCCGTTTACTTCGCTTCGTGATTTTGATTTCAAAATGAGGGTTTGCCACTTCATCATCTCCTTTGGCAAAACAAAAGACCGTCTGCAAAGCTGCAAGCGGTCAGGTCATCGGGTTCTATTCCTGTTGTTCGGAAATTCCTGTCTGACAGGGATTTTCGGACAGCAGGGGGCAAAGGGGTAGCTGGCTTTAGTCAGCGCAGGGGAAGTGCAGCTTCCACTGGATGATTGAAGCAGAGGATTTATCCTGTGCGGGAATCATCAGCTCCCTGCAAGGGGCTTTCGGCAGAACGCAATGCACCACCTTTAGGCGGTGTATAATTGCGCCCTTGTTAAAACAAGGGGTTCTCGCTGCCGTCCGTTGTCAGCGTTTTTCTCCGCTCCTCAATCAGCGTGTCCAGTTTCTTTTGGGCGGCTTCATCGTGAAAGAGGAAGGTCAGCAGCTCCATCACATCGTCATCGGTCAGCAAAGTAGGCTCACGCAGAAACTTCTCCAGCATCCCGGCACGAGTACAAAGCCGGTGGGTTCTCTCGCTCCGTGTCAGGCGTTTTAGCTCATGCTCCAGCTGTTTCTCTCTGTGCTGGGCAGCAATCAGTTTTTTCTCGGCTGCGGTTTTCTGGCGGTTCAGCTTTTCCAGTTTTTCATTCATGTGTATCGTCTCCTTTTGATGATTGAACAAAAAAGACCGCCTATCTTTTACGATAGACGGTCAGAGGAGCAATGTTTCTAACCCTTGCTTATCAAGGTGTCCACTTCTCCTTGATAAGCCAACAAGGTTTAGTAAGATGATCTACAGTCCTTGCACCATGACTGATTTCTAATCTCACCATTCTCCATTTGTCTGAACCCAAATTCGCTTAGCGGTTTTTCTTGTTTGCATTTAGGACAAATACGAGTAGGCTCACTCCCATTATAGCCATGGGATTGAATTTTGGGTCTTTGCGAATTTTGATCATTTGCCATAACAACCACACCTCCTCTCTGGAACAATTTATACCATCGACTATTTAATCATCGATGATACTCAAAATCCAGTTTGTCCAGCCGATAATAGTGGAAGAACGCCTGAAATATGTGCTTTCAGCACCAATATTATACAAATTTGAGTTTTTCATAATTCGCACAATAGTATTTTTGTCAGGCATAACACCATTTTGAAGATGTAGTTTAAGCGTTTCCCGGAAAGGCTTATGTTCCAATATTTGTGAAACTATCGCCAGCTGACGCTCTCGATAAGCCAGATTCATAATACGATGCCCTTTTTCTGAAAGCTGGAACAGAATGTTATTATCCTCATCTCGTCCCTTATCGATAAGCCCTAAATATCTTCCAGCATCGGTATAGTAGTTTGTTTGTCGTACATCAAACGCATATTCCGTTGTAATGCTGTTTCGAGTCATCGGCTTTTCATGCAGCAATTCGATAAGGTTGATGATGCGGGACATACTATCTGCTTGCGGAAAAGAGATCTCTGGCTCTTGAACCTCAGGTACAGTTCCTAACAGATTTTCAATATCGGACAGACAAATCTCCGTTGCAATTACATAGTTTTTTTGTTTTACCAATCTGAGCGAATTGTAATTCTGCGGGTCGTCAAATTGGTATTGATAGAGATTAAAAATTCCGTTAGAAAAAATGAGAAAAACCGGCTTAACTATCTTAGTAACCCTGTTGCTCCAAACACGAAACGGATAATATAACTGGCGTACAAGAAAATCATCTGACAAATCCCTTTTGGCTTCAAATAGGGAAAGATAGTTAATTCCTTCGTATGCAGCATCGATTTCGATCTGGGAATTAGTAACAGACACCGCTCTTGTTCCTGATGCAGAATCGATGTTAAAGTTAAATTCCCCTGAACTCATACGCCCACTAACTGTTGCTACTAATGCTTCATCTTCCAGAAAATCTTCCAAAATTCCACAAGCGTTTGCACAGTTCAACGCAATAGCTTCACTTACGAGGAATTGAGGCATCAAACTTTGGATGTGTGCTGGAATTGAAATTCGCTGAACATCTGTGGACGGTTGCTCAAACTCTTTGTATGCTGAAAATGACGAGATAACATAATCGCCACGAGTAACAGGCAAAATCGCCAATTGATTTTCAGCAAAAATAGTTGGTAGATTGACTTTGTGGTCAAACTTGGTCATCAACCTCGGCTCACGAAATTCCTTAATCTGATTGGCTGAAATAGTAAACTGACCATTTCTTTCAATTTCAGCAAGTATGTGATACTTATCAAAAAGGTTCTCCCAGGCGGTATCATTCAGTCCCATAATTCCTGATAAGCACCTCCTCGATGGCTCCACGCTTGCTTGCATCAGAGTTAATTGCTCGTTTCGCTTTTACTATGGTAATTTCATACTCCCCGTACAGTTCTTTGATAAACTCTGTTGCGGAATTGGAAAGCATAAACTTGACACCACGCCGAGTTAACTCATCGCAACATTGTTTTAGGCGGATCTGTTCATTTCTGTCAAAACCACCTTTGTTGTATCCGGTAAAACTTGCTGTATCAGAAACAGGATCGTAAGGGGGATCAAGATAAACAAAACCTCCTTTTCGTACCCGTTTCAGCGTTTCGGCAAAATCCTCACTATAAAATGTGATGTTGCTTGCACTAAAATATTTGCTAACAGCTCTCAGTATAGGTTCGTTAACGATATTCGGATTTTTATAATGCCCGAATGGGGAATTGAACTCGCCTGATGAATTTACTCTAAATAATCCGTTAAAGCAAGTTTTGTTGAGATATATCAGTCTCGAAGCCCTTTCAACTTTCGACATAGCTTGATATACTTCTTTATCTCTGTCCATATCTCGGATAGCGTAAAAGTATTCAGCAGTATTTTCGTGCTTCTTAAGGGATTCCAGCAAACTTTCAACATCGTCACGAATAACCTCGTAGACTGTTATTAAATCTTGATTCAAATCATTTACGATTGCCCTTGTAGGCTGGATTGAAAAAAGTACTGCTCCACCACCTAAAAAAGGTTCACAATATGATGTTATCCGCTTAGGAAGTAAAGGGGTAATTTCGTCCAAAAGCTGACGCTTACCTCCAACCCATTTTACTACTGGGGCAACCAGTTTGTTTTTTGCCATAGCCTACACCTCCTTCGCAGATCAATTCATATTATTATACCATAGAAACCAATGTCTATCAACCGCTTTTTAGATGATAAACGCTTTGTATGTATCGGTCAGAACATCGGATGCAAACCCGACATTCTGACCGCAAATCAACCCTTATCGCTACATTACTTTGTCTTGCTGCTGAAACCATTTTCCCGGGCGTACTGGCTGGCTTTCTGCCTGCGTTCCTCGCTGTACGGCGGCTGCAAGCGGATGGACAGCCGGGACTTGTCGATCAGGTAGGACACACCGCCCAGATGCTCCGGCTTTTCCAGCTGGCACAGGTCGGGATACTTTTTACTGAACGCTGCCAGCCGCTTTTTCAGTCCGGCATTGTAGGTGTAGATGCTGGCAGTGCTTTCTCCCTCGTTGAACAGGATGATGGTTTCTTTCTCAATCTTCGTCAATCTCGTCATTGTCAACCTCCATACTGCCGCCCACGATACGATTCAAAATAGCCTTGTGCCGGTAATAGGCTTCCATCTCCAGCTTCATATTGTAGAAGAAGCAGCGATACCACTTTTCTACGCCCTCGCTGTCCAACTTGTCAGCCAGAACTTCCACGGCTTTCCTTCCGGCAGGGTCGGGAATCAGGTCTGCCACCTGATACAGACGATCCACCGTTGCTTCACGGTTGGGGCAGCCAAAGACAAACAGGATTTTCTTTTCACCAATGCTCATTTTCATAAAATAGTCCTCCTTGAAGTTGATAAAAATAAAAGCGGCAGATAGTTCCCATAGGAATACCTGTCGCTTTGTGAACGATATGAAATTGTCGGGTCAGGACTTGATAAAATCACGCAGTCCGTAGTTTATATCTACAATTCTTTCAATTAGCCATTCCGCTATCTGGGGGATGATGAAGATTGCAAAGCTGACTGCCAGCATTTTCAATGCTTCCATACCGGTACACACACCGAACAGCAGCCCTGCAAGCGTAATCATAAAGATAATTCCTGCCAGCAGGTCAAACAGAATAGCAGAAAAGGAAGTCAGAAAGATTGCCACCCATTGAATTAGGGTCACAACTGCTACCAGCGGCAACGCCAACAGCTTTAACAGAAACATGGCTATTTCTCCCCATTGACCTGTTCATAGGCTTCGTGCTGAACAATCAGCCCAGCGGAAAAGCCGTATTTGAAGTGGCTTTCGCTTTCTTCACATTGAGCGATTGCTGTCTGCGCCCGAAGTTCCTTCACCAGCTCATAGTCCTCTTTGCTGAGCCGCTGGGACAGCTGCTCCATCAGTTTCTCACAGGCTTTGACCGCCTTGCGGTATACTTCCGATGTGGGGACAACCGTTTCACATGGATAAAACCTCCCACTGTACATTTCTTTCAAAATCATAACACCACCTCCCTTCAACAGTAGATTAACTCTGCCTTGATGATTTCCTCAGCCCGGCTGCGGATGGAGTTCATGGACTGCACCCACAAAATCTGGTTTTCAGCTTTCATGGCTTCGGTCACACCCTCGGCTTCTGCCATCTGGCGGATAATCAGGTGCAGCCTGTCAGCTGCCTGTTCGTTCAAATCGGCAAGGACAGTGTGGAGCTTGCCGGACAAAAGCAGGTCACTGTAAACCATCGGGCGAAACTGTTTCAGATAGGACTGGTGCAGCCGTCCCCAGTGACCAATGGGGCGGCGTTCCTCCGGCAGCTTCAAATCCGGCACATAGTAATCGCCCACCAGCACATAGTCCATGCCGTTTTCGTGGATTCTCGGTTTTAACTCTTTCATGCGGATATTTCCTCCTTACTTTGGTTCTTTTTATGATAATCCTCCCTGCGTTTGGCAAGGTAGGCTTCATAACGCCTGATTGCATCGGGATCACCGGCTTCTGCCGCCGCTTTCATTTTCTGACGGGATTTTGTGGTTGCTTCGCTCTGGTATTTCCGCTTTTCAGCCAACTGTCGGGCAGCTTCCGGGTCAGTCCTGGCAAGCTCGACCAGTGCATCGTGTTCAGCCTTGCGTTTGGCTGTCCGTGTGCGGGTATATTCAGCCTTACGCTCTGCCATCATAGCCGCATACTCCGGGTCTGACGCTATCCGGGCTTCTTCACGCTCCTTTTTGCGCTGCCGGGCTTCGGCTTCTTTGGCTTTCATTGCCGCCCATTGCTCGGCTGCTTCCGGGTCAGTTTTAGCTTTTTCTCTCAGCTCAGCTCGTGACAGCTTCTTTTTCCGGGTGGCTCGTTCCATACGCTTACGCTCGGTTTCCAGCAGCCTTTCCTGACGCATACGCTCTTTTTCATCCAGCTGCCGGAGATATTCCGGGTCAGCTTCTCGGGCTTCCCGAACCTTCTGGCGGTACTTCTGGTTTCGCTCCCGCAGTTTGCTCAAATGCTGTTCATACTGGGCAATCGCTTCCGGATCACCGGCTTCTGCTGCCAGCCGCAGAGCTTCTATTTTCTGTTTCCTGCGTTCGTTGGCTCGTCTGCCTTTTTCCTGCTTCTTCCGTTTTTGCTCCGCATCTATGGCGGCAATGCGTTCTTCCTCGGACACGGTTTCAACAGGCGGGTAGTAGCTGCCGATGAAATTAAAGTGGATGTCAATGTTCTGCTGGCGGTAGATGGTGCGCCCACCAGTTGCTTCATGAACTTCCACCCGGTCGATAAAAGAGTAGAGCATGGCATCGGTCAATTCTGTGCAGTCACGGTATTTTCTGACCAGTGCCAGAAAACGCTCCGTGTCCGCTTTCTTTACGGTTTCCTGCTGAATCTGGCTTTCCAGCTCCTGTATCCGCCGTTCCAGAAGGATTTGTTCTTCATCGTACTGCTGGATCATGCGCTGCGCCTGTCGTTCCGGCAGTACACCTTTCACGGAGCTTTCGTACAGGTTTTGAATCATGGTATCCAGCTCTGCCATGCGCTTTCTGGCTTCTTCCAGTTCCCGCTGTCCGCTGTCTGTGTTCTTGCTCTGGTTTTCATTCCAGATGCTTTTGAGCTGGGCAACAAACTCGGCTTCATTTTCAAGGGCATATTTGCTGACCGCTTGAATTGCCTGTAAAATCACCGCTTCCAGAACCGATGTTTTGACAAAATGGGATACACATTGACCGGCAGTATTCCGATAATTTCCACACTGAAAAGCTGAGTCTGAATCAAACCGTTTTCCGCTTTTCACCCTGTCCGGGCTGCAAAAATTCATCCTTGCGCCGCAGTCTGCACAGTAAATCAAGCCGGACAGACGGTGGGTATAGGTTCCGTTGGCTGCTTTCGGACGCTTCTGCAACCGCAGTTTATGGGCAATATCCCATGTGTCCTGTTCAATGATGGCTTCATGGGTATCGGGGAAAATCATCAGTTCATCGGCTGTGGCGGCTCTGCGCTGCTTCGTTTTGAAATTCTCGCAGATGGATTTGCCCAGCACCGTATGTCCCAGATATTCCTGCCTGTCCAGAATGTACCCTACGGTGGTTGCGCTCCAGCGGTAGGGGTCTGCAACCTCGCTATGTCTGCAATTTTCAGGAAAATACTTGGCGGCATGAGCAGACGGTATCAGTATCTTTTCCGCTGACAGCATTTCGGCAATGGCAGTCACTCCAATACCCTGACAAGCCAAACGAAAGATTTTCCTGACAACCTCGGCAGCCGGTTCATCCACGAGCAGCAGCTGCTTGTCCTCTTTGGTGCGCTTGTAACCATAGGGGATAGAGCCGCTGCACCTCATGCCGTTTTTCATCCGGGCTTTGAATACCGCCTTGATTTTGTTGCTGGTATCTTTCGCATACCACTCGTTCATGATGTTCAAAAACGGGGTCAAGTCATTGTCTGAGGGGTTTGCGCTATCCACGCTGTTGTTGATGGCGATAAACCGGATGCCCTTTTTCGGGAAAACGACCTCGGTATAGTAGCCGACTTGCAGGTAGTTTCTGCCAAAACGACTTAAATCCTTTACGATCAGGACAGCCACATGACCTGCTTCAATTTCTTCCAGAAGGGCGTTAAAGCCGGGACGATTGAAGTTCGTGCCGCTGTACCCATCGTCCGAAAAATGCCGGATATTTCTCATGCCATGCTGACGGGCATATTCTTCAAGGTACATTTTCTGGTTCTGGATACTGTTGGATTCTCCGACTTGTTCATCATCTCTGGACAGTCGCTCATACAATGCTGTGATTTTAATTTCTTCTTTTTTTGCCACGGTTTTAACCTCCCTTCCTTATGTACTTTTATCTCGTGTGACGCACCCTTTCTCTATCCTCTCCAAGTATAGCCCTTCGGGTCGGTTACAACATAGCTGCTGTGCATTTGCATAAGGTTTGGTTTGACGAAAAATCTCGTCTTGCCGCTACCCGAACCGCCGACTACAAGGATATTTTTATTCCTTGCGTATTTCGGCTGCTTCGGGCGGCTGTTCATCGTCAGCCGTTCCGTCTGTGTGAGCAGCACATTGTTTTGAAAATCCGGGTCAATGTATGGCTTAATGTCCTCGGCTTTTCCCCATCGGGCAGAACCGTACTCCATGCCCTTGCGGTATTTCTTCGCATTCTTGCCTTTCACATAAACGACAAGCCGGATAATTGCCGCGCCTGCAATCCCGATCAACAGGTCAATGGGGTGTAAGCTCGGCAGCGCGTTTGAAAAAGCGGCGGCAAATCCGTCCCCGATAGACAGGAGCTTTGCGCTCATATCTGCACCGGGGGCAAGCCGCGCCGCCTGTCCGACTTTATCAAAGAGATATACAAAGATCAGATACGGGGCGTTGAGAATAAGCAGTTTTTTGATTTCCGGCTTCATAACTCAATCCCCCTGTCTTTGTGTTTTGTCTTTTGACGGTTTGCGTTAAGCTGCTTCGCTGCTTCCCGGAACGCCGCCAACGCTTTACGGATAGAGGGCTTTTGCTCCCGTGAGAGCTTCTTTGCGGAAAACTCCCGAAACGCTTCTGTCATAACGTCAATATCCTTGCCGCGAAAGGAAACAAGGTAAGTAGGCGGTTTCCCGTTTTCTATCCGCTTGACGTTGTAATCAAGCCCGTTTTTCTTTGCGATAGGGTCAAAGGCTTTAATATTTGCGTCTGTGATTTCGATATTCGTTACCTTTTCGCCCGGTTTCATAAGCTGCCGCATAGTGATTTTTCCATGCGGGGCTTTGGAAAGTTGCTGTTTGCCTTTGTCTAAAACCGCTTTCATAGCTTTTTGCAGCACTTCGGCGGTCAGCTTTGAGGTCTTAATGGATAAAGCAACTACTTTTTCGTTTACTTCATCTTGCATTTACCGTCCTCCTTTCCCGGTAATCGTAAAAATGTTAGGGTGGTACGCCGCTTCTGGGCATAAAAACAGGGCGTCCGTTCTTCACGTCGCCCCGCTTAAATCCGCACCCGCAGCCCGTTCAAATCTTCGGCGCGAATACCCACAAGATACCAGTTGTCCCCGTACTCCATGCGGGTAGGTTTCCACTTGCCGCCCGTGAATACTTCCAAGCAGTCGCCGCAATGCAAGCCGCCGTAGTAATCGGCAAGGTCAAAGCGAATGTCGTAACGGTCAGTCAGTTCATCGAAAATCAAAGCTCCCTGTTTCATATAATCGTCCTCCTTTTAGTTTTTACAGGCTTTCGTTTTCGTTGCAGGAATAATAATCGGGGTCGCCAAACTTCGGTTTTCTCGGTGCAAGTGCGCCGCTTGCCATATCGTGAGCGACAAGGGAAGTGTAATAGTTGTCGATGGTAGACGGGGCATTGAATAGCACCGCCCGTAAATACTGCTTGATATTGCGGATTTTCGTTGTGTTCTTCTGCATACAGTCAAGGACAAAGCGGATATGTTCGCTGTCCAGCTTCATAAACTTTGCTTTTACAAGCTCGGCGGGATAATCGTCCCCGGCAATACGGATTGTTTTTCTTCGGGTGCAGACCGTTTCAAGAATGAGGTCAACGATTTCATCTAACCTGTCACAATCATAGGGCATATCCTGTTTGAGAAGATCATAGCTGATATTCTCTTTGATGATTTCCTCGTAAATCTCAAATGCGCTCTGCATTTCCGTTTCCTTTCGCTTCCTTTCCTGCGGCTCTGCCGCGTCGTCCTCAAAAGGAGAGGGGTTAGGGGAAAGGATAGGAATGGAATGGGTAATTGATAAATCCGTATTTGATTTATCTTTTTTTGGTAAGTCAGTTCTTTGTATATCTTTATTTAATTGCATTGGATTTTCCGTCGTCGGATTATCCGTTGTCGGATTTTCCAATATCGGGTTATCCGTAGTTGGATTTTCCAACATCGGGTTTTCCAATAACGGGGGCTGTGGCTGCTCATAGATGGTGTACTCAATCGCTGCCATTTTGCCCTTTGCGTCGCGCCCCTGCCGCCTTGTGATATATCCGGCTTTTTCCAGCTCCCATACGGCGGTGCGGATCGCGTCGATACTTTCCCGGTTGATATGGGACAGCCCTGCAAGGGTGTAGTCCCAATCTTCCGGCAGGGATAACATCTGCGACAAAAGCCCTTTCGCTTTTAGGGAAAGTTCCTTGTTGCGTAGATGGTGGTTGCTCATTACGGTGTAGCCCTTATTGCGTTCCACTCGGAAAACTGCCATAGATTCATCACTCCTTTACTGTGGATTTGTTACGCAGTAGAACGACGATTTTAAGGGGAAAGGTATCTTTCCTTTGCCTTGCTCGTTTTGCACTCTGGAAGCCGCGTAAATCAAGGCGTTTTTCGCCCCTATTGCGTAACATGAGGGCATGAAAAAAGCGGCGTTCCTTTTCTCCCGGCAAGGGATTTGAGAAACGCCGCTCATGCGGTTGCAATAACGTATCTTCAATTTTCGTGTTGGGTTAAAATGCCATTTGGGGAGCAACCGTAGAAACCGTAAAACGTAGCAACTGCTGATTCAATGTGCGTTGGACTCTGATTTCGATTACTCAATCTACGCCCATTTCTACGCCCAAATTGCATTAAAGTATATGAAATTATGTGCTTCTTTATAGAGTTGCGATTTTGAGAAATGCAGTAACCATGCGGGTTTGCGGGGTTACATGGAGATATAAAGAGATATGAAAATAGGCTGCTGAATTACGATACCCAGTTTCATTTCATTTCTTCCTTTCCAAACGGTTTGCGTGTTCACTGTTAAACATTATAGCCAAAAGCGGTGAAAATGGCAAGGAATACCTTGCTTTGGGCGGAAAAATGCCCTTTTGACAGGGTCAAAAGGGCATGGGGTTCATTTTTTTCTGCCTTTGAACAGGATCATCAGAAACAGCAGAGCGCCAAGGGCTGCTGTGAGGATGGCATATCCTCTGGCTTCTTCTCTGGTTACATACATGCCTTCTGCCGGTGTTTCTTCCAGCTGGCGCATGGCTACACGGTAATGTCTTCTGTGTTCTCTTTCCATAAAAATCCCTCCTTGCGGATGTATCGGCTTTTTTCTTTATTGTAGCACAAAAGTGCGGTGGTATACAGTTTTTTTGCGGAAAAAACAGCTGGATTTTCCATGGAGCGAAAGCAGTTTTCTGGGGTATGTTAAAAGAGAAATGGGGGTGGAAATTTGAAAAAATATGTTGTTTTTCTGCTCTGTTTCCTCCTTTGCGGCTGTGCAGGGCAGCAGACAGCCACCAGTCTGGCGGCAGTGACGGAAAATCCCAAAGAACGTGCCCAGCAGATACAAAAAGCCCTGATGGAAGTTCCCGGTGTCACCGACAGTGCCGTGGTGGTGGCAGGGCATACAGCCATCATTGGTCTGCGAACGAAGGAGACTGGAACGGCTTTGGGGCGGCTCATACAGGAGGCAGAAACAGCGGCCAGAGGCGCTGACAAGCATTTGCAGATGGTTTCTGTGACGGCAAATGAAGCCATTGTAGAGCGCATGGAGCAGACAGCTCAGGAAGGGGCATAGGAAAAGGGGGAACTTCCAGCCCCCTTTTTAGGGTGTCGAAAAAGTCGACACCCTTCGTCAAAATCAGGATTTTGACGAGGTTACTGTAGGTATAAACAGCACATTCCATCGGCATAAAAATGCCTTGGAACGTGCTGTTTTCCTCGTCGGAAGTCAATTCCGACTGCGGATTGCATTTGGGACACGCTTCGTTTCCCAAACCCTTCCGTGGTTCTACAAAAGTGTAAAATCTGGTTTTTTGCCAGTCTGAAGGGGGAACTTTCCGTCCCCTTTTTTCGTATGATACTACAGGGGACATTTCCAGAAATTGCAATGAAATCTTAAAGAAGCGGGTCTATGCAATCATCGGAAAATATGGTAAACTAAACCATAAGATACCATTGGAGTACCATAATTTTGACAAAATATACAATCCCAAAGGAGGTACATACAACATGAAACGCAAAATGGCAATGGCGCTGGCTGCTGTTCTGGTGGCAGGCAGTCTGCCCGTGACAGCATCCGCTGCCACATTTACCGATATCAACGAAGTGTCCTGGGCATCTTCCACCATCCAGGCTGTATCCGACAAAGGTCTCATCAACGGCTATGAGGACGGCACTTTCCGTGCGAAAAACAACGTCACTTACAGCGAAGCTATGGTGATGGTATACAACCTCATGAGCAAAACAGGCAATCTGAAAGCAAGTGCTACCAATACTTTGTCTATCTATCAGTCTGTGCTGAACACTTACAAGATTCCTACATGGAGTCAGTCCACAGTGGCTTATGGTCTGTCTGCGCAGATTTTGATGGCAGCTGATCTGCCCAAGTTCACCACCAACGGTGTTTCCAATCCTGCAACCCGTCAGGATGTGGCTGTGATGTTTGGTCGTGCATTGTCTGAAAAATACGACATTTACGCTGGTACTGGCGTGAATTACAACGACGTATGGCGTATTTCCGACGAAGCCATGCCTTATGTGGATCTGCTGACCAGACTGGGCATTGTGACAGGTGACGACAGCGGCAACTTCAATCCTACAGCAAACATCACCCGTGCGGAAATGGCAGTGATGATGAACAAGACCTATGACCTGCTGTCCAACGAACTGGCAAACACAGGTGAAATCACAGAAATCGTCAACCATGACGGCGATTATTACGATGTCGATGTAAAGATGGACAACGGCGAACGGAACAGACTGACTCTTTCCGATGATAATATCAGTGTTTACAACAAAGATGGCAGCAGAGAACTGCCCATCAGCAGCCTGACCAAAGGCGACAGAGTCAGCCTGGTATTCGACGGTCTGGTAATCACAAAGATTTATCTGCTGGATGAAGAAGCGTCCGCTCAGGAAAAATATGACGCGGTTGGGTATATTTACTCCCTGAAAGATGGCTATCTGAATCTGGAAAGTGAAAACACAGGCGAAACCACAAAATATAAGATTAACACCAACTGCACATACTATCTGGACGGCAAAAAGACCACAGAAAGTGCCATCAAAGATGTCATTGACGATAATTCTGACAAGTACGTATATGCCGGACTGTACACAGAAACAAAGAATGAAAAAGTAGATGGTAAACGTCAGGATGTACTGTATGCAAATGCTGTTTATGTAACAGTGAAGGATGAATACACCCAGACAGGGGAAGTGACAGACTTCACCAGCACCACCGTATCCTACAAAGCTTCCGGCAGCAATGCTAGAAAGAGTGCAGACTTCGCATCTGATTGCGAATTCTACATCGGCGATAAGAAATCTTCTGCCAAAGATCTGGAAGAAATGGCAGAAAGCGGCACTGTTTATGTAAAAGTAACTGTAAACAGCAAGGGCAAAGCAACAAAAGTTGTGATGACAGAAGATAAATTTACAGACAATACTGCTTCTTCCACTTACACAGTGAAAGGCTTCAACAAAGACCGCATCATCGTTTCCAGAGGCGGTACATCCACCACTTATGAATTTGGCTCCACCAGTGACATTACTTTCTATATCTGGGAAGGCAAGTGGAATGAAGTTTCCTTCAAAGGTGCGGAATCCTTCTATGATGGCGACGATGATGAAGACGATTACGACACCATGTATGCCCGCATGAATTTCGATAAATCCGGCAAGATCACTGCGATCTATATGGCAAAAGACGGTGACAGAGAAAATGCTTTTGGTGAAGCGGAAGAAACCGAAAGAAAAGGCACTGTGGAATATATCAAAGATGGCAAGCTGAAATTCAAGACTTCTTCCACAGAATATACGCTGCAAAGTAAATATGATGAAGATTCTTTGGAAATTGGCGGTGCACCGACAAGTTCTTTGACCGTATTGACCCGTATGGCAAACTGTGACGATGTAACACTGTATGCGGAAATCAAAGCAGACGGTAATAACAAGATTACAGATATCGAAGCCAGACTGACCGCTGCCGAAGGTAAAATGATTGAATACAACGGCAAAGATACCAGTGACAGCGACAAGAAAAATACACTGACATTGGAAACATCCGATGGTTCTCAGTTCAAACTGAAAACAGTAAGCAATCCTAAGACAGACAGTGATGATTACGATGCAGAAGATCTGCAAACAACAGGTTACCGCGGTTCTTCCGTAGAACTGGAATTCAACAACGATGGTGAAATTTCCAAGATCATCGTAACAGACAGCAGCTACAACAGCGGTACAAAACGCGTGAAAGGCACAGCTTCTTTGGATGGCAGCAAGATCAAGATCGATGGCAAATCCTACAGCTGGGATTCCAAGACTTATATCACCAGCAGCAGCTTCACTTACAGCACAAAAGATATGTTCGAAAGAATGCTGCAGGATAAAGACATTGAAGTTTATGTAGAAGCAACCATCAGTGACAGCAATAAAGTGGAACGCATCAATGCCAGAGTAGAATCCGCAGAAGGTGAATTTGTGGAATACGACAGCGGCAGCGTTGTCATTGAAACCGACAGCAGAAAATGGTCCTTCAACACTGTTTCCAAGAACACATTGCTGAAGAACTGCGGTCTGGACGACGAAAAAGATTTTGAAAAGAAAGAAGGCAAGAACGTTACATTGGAATTCAACAGTGACGGTCTGGTAGAAGAATTTTAAGAAACAATAGAAAGCAGCGTCACGCTTAGGGGCTGCTTCACAGGAACATAAAGAAAGCCGAAGTCCTTGTTATGGAAAGGATTTCGGCTTTCTTCTGTGTTTCCCCTGAAAAAATCAGGAAAAATGGAAAAGGGAACAGCCGAAGCTGCTCCCCTTTCGATTATCCTAGGATAATCGCTTAATAAGGTTTTCGATGCCGCGCCCTTTCATGCAGAAGGAATGGGGGTGCCGCAGAGCGGCTTCCACATAATCAGACGGATTCCAAATCAGTCAGGATTTTTGCAAAATGCACACAAAAAAACAGCCGCAGATGCTGCCTCCCCGTATGCAAAGGCGCCGTCCTCCCGCCTGCTTCAGAAACAAAAACCGTATTAACGAAAAAGTTCATGCCCTATTATAGACAAAAATCGACGCATTGTCAAATGGAAGAAATGGGTATTGATAAAATCCCCGTTTTGCCTGTATAATAAAATGATATGAACGACGATAACACAGAATAGGAGAGATGTTTGATGCGATATGAAGGAACCGTTTACAGACCGCCCAGTGAGGCGGGTAGCCTGATCATTCAGCTGACCATTGGCTGTGCCAGAAACACCTGCACATTCTGCAATATGTATAAGGATAAGAAATTCCGTATCCGTCCTCTGGAAGAAGTGGCGGAAGATTTGGAAATGGCTAGAAAATACTACAGCCATATCAAAGTGCGCCGTATCTTTTTGGCAGACGGCGACGCTCTGATTGTAAAAACAAAGGATCTGCTGTATATCTTGGACAAATGCCATGAATACTTCCCCGAAGTGGAACGCATTTCCGTTTACGGCGCCCCCAAAGACATTCTGGGCAAAACACCGGAAGAACTGAAACAGCTCAAAGACGCTGGTCTGGACATGGTTTACATGGGTCTGGAAAGCGGCGATGACGAAGTGCTGAAAGAAGTGAAAAAAGGCGTCACTTCCGAAGAAATGATTGCTGCCGGCATCAAAGTCAGAGAAGCTGGCATGATTCTGTCCATGACAATCATTTCCGGTCTGGGCGGCAAAAAACGCTGGAGAGAACACGCACTGAACAGCGCCCGTGTCATTTCTGCCATCAAACCGGAATATGTGGGCTTTTTGACACTGATGGTAGAACCCGGAACAGAGCTGTATGACCAGTACAACAGAGGCGAAGTGGAACTCTTAGACCCTCACGAAGTATTGGACGAAACAGAACTGTTCATCCGCAGTGTAGACGCGGAAGGCACCATGTTCCGTGCTAACCACGCATCCAACTATATTGCTTTGGGCGGAACCCTCAACGGCGAACGGGATAAAATTCTGGCGCAGATTGAAGAAAGCCGCAGAAGAAGCAAATTCCGCCCGGATATTTTCCGCGGTATTTAAAGAGTAAGGTTGTAAGGGGTCTTTTGTAATGGAATGGCTGGGTTTTGCCACACTCATAACTGCATATGGCTGCATCTTCACGGCAGTGGTGACGGGGCGGAAAGGCTGGGTTTTGCTCATAGGCTGGCTCATTCCCATATTGGCCCTGACCATCACTTATGAACCGGGTATGCAGATCAACGGGCTCATGGTACTGATCTGCTTCGTCATGTTCCTCATTTGCAGGCTGGGCATGGTGGATGTGAAAATGTGGAACATCCGCCAGCGGAAAAAGCATAACATACTGTTTGGCATTTTGTATATCGGTGTGTTTATCCTACTGTTTTACTCCGTTGCCCAAGCCCAGATTCAGGGATATATGCTGAATCTTCAGGGCTGGGGCAGTCAGAAACTGCCCATCTGGCGCATGGCGCTCAGTACACTGCCGCTGCTCTGGCTCAATGTGATTTATACCCGTATGGTGTATACTGCCATTGACCGTCTGAGAAGAAAACGACAGGAATTGAAACTGCTGTCCTGCCGGTGCTTCATCGCCAATGAACAGGGCACGGAAAAAGGGCTGAACCAAGGATACTTTTTGGAAGGCATCCAAAACGGTGTCACCTATCACTTCCGTCTGACCCGTCGGTCTTATCTGATGCTGCGAAAGGAAACGAAGCTTCGTCTGCAAACGGAAACGGGGCTTTTCGGCGGCATTTATGTGACGGACATCGGACACCCGGAATGGCTGAAACGCGCCAGACGTGTGGAACGGCGGGATGCCAAAATCGGTATGGCAGTATTTGTAGTTGTGATGATTTTCAGTATCTGGTTATACTGGATTCGATAATAGAAGTCGAAAATATCTTGAGAAAATCAGGATGTTTTCGGCTTTTTTTATTTGCCCTGTTCTTTTGGGGGACGAGGATGCATAGGCTGTTACGGAGAGGAAGTGGCGCAGTATGGTGAAAAAAGTTTTGGGGGTACTGGTGGGCTATGTGCTGCTGGCAGTCATTGTCATTCCTTTGCTGGTAACGGCCATTTTCGGGGGATTTCGCACAGAAGCGGTGACAGAGGCGAAAAATCTCTTTGGACCGGCGGACTACCTGCAAATCTTACGCCCTGAGCATACAGAACTGGAGGAATATGTGCAAGGGGTGGTGTCGGCGGAAATGCCTGCCCTCTTTCCCATGGAAGCCCTGAAGGCCCAGGCGGTGGCAGCAAGGACGTATCAGGTGCGGAAAATGGAGGAAGCAGGCAGTGATGCTGTCCTTTATGATGTGGGACAAGCCTATGCGGATACAGCTGCCCAGAAAGAAAAATGGGGGGAGCATTACGAAGAATACGCCGCAAGGGTTTCACAGGCAGTGGAGGAAACGGCAGGGGAAATCATGGTATATGAGGGAGAGCCAATCCTAGCGGTGTTTCATGCCCAAAGCGCAGGCAAAACGGAGGATTCGGAAAACGTCTGGGTGCAGGAAATCCCCTATCTGCGGAGTGTGGACAGCAGCGGTGACCTGTCCGCACCAGACAATACTGTTACCGAAACCCTTTCGGCGCAGACCGTATGGGAAAAACTTTCCGCGTTGGGAGATTTGAGCGTTTCGGCGGTGGAACTGGATTTTTCCGGCATCCAGCGCAGCGAAGCGGGGTATATCCAGCAGATACAGGCAGGCAATCTCACATTGACGGGCTTAGAAGTACGGACGGCTTTGGGGCTGCGAAGCGCGGACTTTACTGTTCAGCGGCAGGGAGAGGATTTTGTGTTCACCACCAAGGGGTATGGTCATGGGGCTGGTATGAGCCAGTATGGGGCAAAGGCGTTGGCGGAGGAAGGCATGGACTATCACGAAATCCTCAGCCATTATTACACAGGCATTTCTTTTGAAAAAACTGCATAAAACAGGGCAAGGCTGGTCAAAATAGCCTTGGAGGTGTTGGCAGAATGAAAAAGAAAAACGAAAGCAAAATGGCAGCAGTGCTGGTATCCATGGGGTTATGCGTGGTAGCTCTGGGGGCAGGCATGACTTACTACACATGGAGCAATGTGAAGGAGCCCATGACAGCGGAGGAAAGCCCGGCTTCTCCCGTTACGGTGGCAAAAAGCCCCACACTGGACACAGCCAAAGCCCAGAGAGAACAAATGAGCAATGACGACGGTGAGGCACCTGACCCGACACCAGCGCAGGAAGCCAAAACAACAGAAACCAAAACAACATCTGAACAAAAGACAACAGAAAAAAGTACAGCCAAAGCACAACAGACAGCGGCAGTGACTTACGTCTATCCTGTCACTGGGGAAACGGTGATGCCTTACAGTGTGGACAAGGCGGTCTATGACCCGACCCTTGACCAGTACCGCACCAATGATACCCTTTGTATCGCGGCGGAAGCTGGCACGGAAATCAAAGCGGCGGCAGACGGCACTGTGGCGGAAATCAAAGAGGATGACGAAAGCGGCAGAACCCTTGTTTTGGAACATGCAGACGGTACGCGGACTACATACGGTCCGCTGGCGGCAGACGGTATGGCGAAAAAAGGCGATACCGTGAAGCAAGGTCAGACCGTAGGCAAACTGGACCAGCCTACCAAATATCAGGCGGCACTGGGCAGCCATCTGGTGTTTGCCATGGAGGTAAATGGCGAGCGGGTGGACCCTGCGAAAAAACTGGAGAAATAAAGACAAAATATTTCCCATAAACAGGAAGAAAGCTGGGGGACTTGCACTGCAAGGATTCCGGCTTTCTTTGTTTTCTCGTGAAGGAATCTCCCTTTTGTCTTGTGGGGGAAAGACTGTCCCGCTTGTGCAATTTTGCCAGAGAAAACCAGCAGAGGGAAAAAAGGGCAGGTGTTTTCTGTGGTTTTTGGGGCAAAAGTCTGGTTGTGCGTTGTGGTTTTTCAGTTTTTTTGCAAAAAAACCTTTACGAATTTTCGGAAAGGGGATACAATGGGACAAAAGGGGAATTTTTGATTTCCCGGATAGGGGGTTAAGGTATGGAACGATTTTCTATTATAAAAGGAGATATTGTGAAAGCCAAAACGGATGCCATTGTCAATGCGGCGAATACATCCCTTCTGGGAGGCGGCGGCGTGGACGGCGCCATTCATCGGGCAGCAGGCAGAGAGCTGCTGGAAGAATGCGAAACCCTTGGCGGCTGCAAAACCGGTGAAGCCAAAATTACCCATGGTTATAAGCTGAAAGCAAAGTATGTCATTCATACACCCGGTCCCATCTGGCGCGGAGGCAAATGGGATGAAGAAGAACTGCTGGCAAACTGCTACCGCAATTCTCTGGCGCTGGCAAAGGAAAATGGCATCAAGACCATTTCCTTCCCGTCCATCAGCACCGGCGTGTATCGTTTCCCTGTGCATCTGGCGGCAGAAATCGCTGTGCGGGAAATCATGAATTATCTCAGAGAGAATCCCGATATGGAACAGGTGACTATGGTTTGCTTTGATGACGATACCAAAGCGGCTTATGTGGAAGCTTTGGCAGCCTATCAGCAGGCATAAACAGAACATAGACAGATGTGGTATTACTGCCGCATCTGTTTTTTTATGGGAAATAGAAAAGATTATGTCAACATATGGGAAATGGGAACGAAATTTGCAAAAAGGACATGCGGGGGATAACTTTTTGTTTTATCCACAAGGAAAAGCCTTGAAAAAAGAGTTATACACAGAGTTATGCACATTATCCACAGCCTGATTTTCGAAAATATGTGGAGAAAATCCAAGTTATCCCCCTTTTCGCCAGCCCTCGCCAAAGGGCTGTGTTCCGCCATTTGTGGGGTCTGCGGAAAAATGCCCGTCTGTTGTGGATAGTATTCTGTCAACCAAACGGAAATTGTGAACAAACCCGTTTTTTAATTTTGGGCAAAAGTCCGAAAAAATTTTTTCAAAGAAAAGAGGGTTTTTGGAAATGACATCGAATATGTATGTCATAGAAAGAGAGATGTCTTTCTAGTCCCCCTTAGGGGTGTACCAATAGGTTTCCGCAAAGACGGAAACTGCGAAGGGAGTTGTTAGTATGCGGTATAACATCATTGGGAAAAATATCGACGTTTGGGACAAGACCAAAGAAATGGTGGAGAAAAAACTGGACAGAATTGCAAAACTGTTCCCGGAAGACACCAACGCAACCATTACACTGAGTCTGGAAAAACTGGTTTCTACCGTTGAAGTAACCATTCCGCTGAATAAACGACTGATCCGTGCAGAAGTACAGGATACAGATATGACAGCTGCCATGGACAAAGCTGTGGATATTCTGGAAAATCAGGTTGTCCGCTACAAAAAACGGATGCGCACCAAAGTCCGTCAGGGCGGCGAAAACTTTGTGGCAGAATATCAGGCAATTATGGTACCTGAAGAATATCTGGATGAAGAACCTCTGTACAAGATCGAACGTATCAAACATTTTGAAGTAAAACCCATGGACGCTGAAGAAGCAGTGATGGAAATGGAACTGATCGGTCATAACTTCTTCGTATTCCGCAATGGGGAAACAGACGAAGTGAATGTAGTTTACAAACGGAAAAATGGTTCCTATGGTCTGATCGAACCCGAATATTAAAATAGAAATATACTTGCACATGATGGAGGCGGGAAATTCCTTTGGAGGAGGTTCCGCCTCCTTTTTTGTATGAAGGAGGAACATATATGGAACAGCTGGAAATCATGGAGGGCATCCTCAACGCGTACCCCTATCCCATCGTTTTTGTGGATAACGATTATATCATTCGGTTTCTGAACCGCTTTGCCAAGTACCATTACTATGAAGAACGGGGCTATGGGGATTTGATTGGCAAGAGCATTTTTGACTGCCACCTGACAGATGCCGCCAAGGAAAAAATCAAAATGGCTTATGAAGGCATCAAAAAGAATGGTAAAGAAGTTTTTATCGGCGTCAATACCCGCAATCAGCGGATGTATATGATGGGGGTGCGGAACCAGAAAGGGGAATGGATTGGATTTTTTGAACGGTTTGAATTGAATCTGGCAAAATAAAAAAGGGAAAGCATACCAGATAAAATCTCAGTAAAAATAAAAAAGCTGAAATCCTTTGTTTTGATGAGGATTTCAGCTTTCTTTGTTTTCTTATGAAGATGTCTTCAAATGGGAATTTCCCACTCTTTTTGCTTATGATTTCGCTGCCATACGTCGTTTTGGTTTGGGACCATGATGCTGCCAAGGGCGGATATGGTAGAACCAGAAAGACAGTGCCGCGGACAATGTCCAGCCAACGGGCCAGGACAGCCAGATGCCTGTGGAGTCCATAGACAGTGCTTTTACAAAGAAATATGCCAGCACCACACGAAGCACCAGGTCTGTGAATGTGGTGGTGGTGAAATAAGCGATGGAACTGGTTCCCCTCAGTACCCCGTCACACATGGCTTTGACCATGACCACAAAGTAGAAAGGAGATACAATCCGCAGGAACATCATGCCTGCATGGATGGCATTGGGGCTGCCGTTATCCAAAAACAGACCGATGGCAAAACGTCCTAAGAACAGATAAATCACCACAAAGGGCAGACATACCAGCGCACCCATGCGCAGGCTTTCCTTCAGCCCGTCTGTGATACGGCTTTCCTTATGGGCACCGATATTCTGTGCCGTAAAGGAAGAAAGACCGTTGGCAAGGGTGGACATACAGGTGACAGAGAATGTATTCAGCTTGATGGCGGAAGAATATCCCGCAATAACGGCGGAGCCAAAGCTGTTGACCAAACCCTGGATGAACAGGTTCCCCACGGAAACGAAGCTCTGCTGCAAAATGCTGGGTACGGCAATGACAGAAATCTGCCCCAGCAAATGGAAAGAAAACAGCGGGAACTGTTTTGTGGTGGGAATCTGTTTCAGACGATGGAGCAGGGCTGCCAGTGCCAGCAGGGAGGAAATGCCCTGTGCCGCGAAGGTTGCCCATGCCACACCTGCCACGCCCATATCAAAGACGATAACGAACAAGAGGTCCAGCAGGATATTGCCTATAGAGGAGCCGATGAGGAAATACAAAGGTGTTTTGGAATCCCCCAGAGCGGTGAAGATGCCTGTGCAGACGTTATACAGAAACAGGAACAGGAACCCGTATATGTAGATATTCAGATACAGGGCACCGTCAGAAAAGATGTTTTCCGGTGTCTGAAGCATCCGCAGCATGTTTTGCCCTTGCCATACGCCGAATACCGTCAGAATCACGCTCAAAACTACGCAGGTGATGAATATGGTGCTGACGGCGCATTTCAGATGGATGTATTGCCTGCCGCCAAAAAGTCTGGAAATGCTGACGGCACAGCCAGCACAGCTGCCGATGGCAATTGCCATAAAAATCATGGTGATGGGATAGGATGCCCCAACGGCTGCCAGCGCGTCCTCCCCGATGAAACGTCCCGCAATGACGCTGTCGGCAATGTTATACATCTGCTGAAAAGCCACGCTGATAAGCATGGGAATGGAAAAACTCCACAGCAATTTGCGAATATTGCCTGTGGTCAAATCGGTTATCATAGATTTCCCCCTTTCGTAAAATGCATATTCCGATCACGTCCTTTTCTTTCATTGTATACAAAAGTAAGGAGAAGGGCAAGGAAAACAAATGGGGTACAGGAAAAAAGGCTTTTTTCGCTGCACGCAGAAGAAAATCGTTTCCATAAAAAAAGCCGGAATCCTTTTTGTGGGAGGATTCCAGCTATGTTTGTTTTGATTATAAAGTATCGTAAGAGCGTTTTTCCCATGGTTTTTTCCGATAGAACACATAGGAAAGGATGCAGGAGATGCTCCAGCCGAAAGGCCAGGACAGCCAGATGCCTGTGGAGCCCAGACCAAAGCCAATGGCAAAGACGAAGGCCAATACCACACGGAGGACAAGGTCTGTGAATGTGGTGGTCATGAAGTACAGCATGGCGCTGCCCCCGCGGAGCACACCGTCACACATGACTTTGGTGGATACCACGAAGTAGAAAGGTGTGACGATTTTCAGGAACATGGCACCGGCAGCAATGGCTTCGGCGCTTTCGCTTTTCATGAATAGCCCCATGGCAGCTTCACTGAAGAAGAAGTACACCAGCACAAAAGGCAGGGATACCAGAATGCCCATTTTGGCGCCGGCGCGGAAGCCTTCCTGTACACGGTCTTTTTTGCCTGCCCCCAGATTCTGAGCGGTGAAGGAAGAAAGACCGTTGGAAAGGGTGGTCATGCAGGTAACGCCGAAGGTGTTCAGCTTGATGGCGCCGGAATAGCCTGCAATGACGGCGGAACCGTAGCTGTTGACCAGACCTTGAATAAACAGGTTTCCCACAGATACAAAGCACTGCTGTAAAATGCTGGGCACGGCAACTTTTGTGACCTGACCCAGTACGGCAAAGGAAAAGAACTGATGGGCTTCTGTGGTCTGGAGTTTTTTCAGACGGAAAAACAGTGTGATGAGGGCCAGAACGCAGGCAATGCCCTGTGCCAGGAAGGTTGCCCATGCCACACCTGCTACGCCCATATCAAAGGCAATGACGAAAAGCAAGTCCAGGGCGATATTCCCCAAAGAGGAACCAATGAGGAAATACAGGGGTGTTCGGGAGTCCCCCAGCGCCGTAAAGATGCCTGTGCCTACGTTATACAAAAACAGGAACAGGAATCCTAAGATGTAGATATGCAGATACAAAGAAGCGTCGGAAAAAATGTTTTCCGGTGTCTGCAAAAGCAGCAGCAGGTTATCACCCTGCCAGATGCCAAAGAGAGAGCACAATGCTCACAATGACGCCGGCACAGCAGATGGTGCCAACGGCTGTTTTCAGCATGGCATAATGTTTGCTGCCGAACAGCTGGGATATAACGACAGTACAGCCGATGCTGCTGCCGATGGCAACAGCCATGAAAATCATGGTGATGGGATAGGATGCCCCTACAGCTGCCAACGCTTGCTCCCCGATGAACCGCCCTGCGATGATGCTGTCGGCAATGTTGAAAAACTGCTGGAAAACCACACTGATGAGCATGGGAATGGAAAATGCCCAGAGCAGACGACTGGTATTGCCTGTAGTCAGGTCTGTATTCATGAAAAAAACTCCTTTCTGATGAATTGAAATGGTGTTATTTCCCCGAAAAAGTATGTGAAAAACATATCAAAGTCAATATAATACTTTTTTCAAAGAAAGAAAACAGTTTTGTGTTGTTTATTTTTTGTGAAAGTTCATTTTTTACCTCGCCACCTGCAAAGTTTTGTGATATGATAATCGGACAATAGAGGAAAAAAGGAGGGTTTTGCGTGGCAAAACTGTATTTTCGATATGGCGCCATGGGCAGCTCTAAGTCTGCACAGGCACTGATTACCAAGTTCAATTACGAGGAAAAGGACATGCAGGTATGGCTCATGAAGCCTGCCGTAGATACCAGAGATGGGGAAGGCGTGGTGAAAAGCCGCATTGGTCTGGAAGCCCCTGCTTATGTGGTGACAGCGGATGTGGATTTGTTTGCCCTGTTCCAGAAAGGAGAGCGGGAAAAACAGTTCTATGATGTCATCATCGCCGATGAAGCCCAGTTCTTCCAGCCAGAACAGATTGACCAGCTCCGGGACATTGTGGATACCTATAATGTACCTGTGTTCTGCTATGGTCTGCGGACAGATTTCCGCACAAAACTGTTCCCCGGCAGCGCCCGTCTACTGGAAATCGCCGATTCCATTACAGAACTGAAGACTGTTTGCAGCTGCGGCAGCAAAGCCATCGTCAACGCAAGACTGGATGGAGAAGGACATGTCATCACCGAAGGGGAACAGGTCATGCTGGGCGGCAATGAAAGCTATGAACCCATGTGTTATAAATGCTGGAAAAAAGCGCTGGAAAAGGAGAAGGAAGCATGACGCCGAGAGAATTCATTGATTTTCTGCATGTGGCAGAACGGCTCAAAGACAATACCCGTCATTCCACCACCAGTCAGGGTCGCCCTGAAAGCGTGGCAGAACACAGCTGGCGTGTGGCGCTCATGGCAATGCTCCTTTCTGGAGAAGCGGAAGGCGTAGACCTGAATAAAGTGCTGCGGATGTGCGTTATTCACGATCTGGGTGAAGCCATCACCGGAGACATTCCTTCTTTCTGGAAAACGGAAGCGGATGCGGCAAAAGAGGACAAAGAAGTCTTTGCCCTGGCGGAAAGCCTGCCGGAACCTGTCAGAAGCGAATGGAAAGCCCTCTTTGCGGAAATGATAGAAATGAAAACGCCGGAAGCCCGTGTGTATAAGGCATTGGACAAGCTGGAAGCAGTTTTGCAGCACAACGAAGCGCCTTTGTCCACATGGATTCCTTTGGAATATGAACTCAACCAGACTTACGGTATGGAAGAAGCCAAAGCGTCCATTCCTTTTCTGGAAGCGGTACGCAATCTGGCAGTGACAGACACCAAAGAAAAATTGCAGAAAGAATCAACATAATCAATCGGGGAAAAGAGAAGGTGTAATAAGAAATGGTTCGTTCACGAATGAGACTTTCCAATTTGCAGATCGTTGCCCTGGGATACTTTCTGGTGATCCTCACGGGGACGCTGCTTTTGATGCTGCCTATTTCCACCCAGGAGGGTCAGCCGCCTACATCGGTGCTGGATGCCCTTTTTACAGCGGTATCCGCTTCCTGTGTAACAGGACTGGTGGTGGTGGATACAGGCACCCATTGGACACTGTTTGGGCAATTGGTCATACTGGGACTTATCCAGATCGGGGGACTTGGTTTCATGACCATCTCTCTGGGCTTTCTGCTGCTGATGCGAAAGCGTATCGGTCTGCGCCACAGGGAAGTGATGGTGGAAAGCATCAACTCCATGCAGATCGGCGGCGTTGTACGCCTCACAAGAAAAATTCTCTACGGTACCCTGCTCTTTGAAGGGCTGGGCGCGTTGTTCCTTGCCATCCGGTTCATACCACAGTTTGGCTGGAAACAGGGGGCATACTTCAGTGTGTTCCACTCCATATCCGCCTTTTGTAACGCGGGCTTTGACCTTTTTGGCAATTATAATTCCATTGTGGCTTATGCTGACGATGCACTGGTGAACTTCACCCTCATGGGGCTTATCACCATGGGTGGTCTGGGCTTTCTGGTTTGGGAGGATCTGTGGCAGAAAAAATGGTCTTTCCGCCATCTGCGCCTCCAGACAAAAATCGTACTGAGTACATCCTTTGCCCTGACCGTTGGCGGCGGCTTTTTGCTGCTGATGTTGGAGCGGAACAATCTGAATGTGGATATGAGCAACAGCGAAAGACTGCTGACTGCCTTTTTCCAGTCCTGTACCGCCAGAACGGCAGGCTTTAACAGCGTCGATCCCGGTGCCATGACCAGCGGCAGCAAAATGCTCATGATGCTTCTCATGTTCATCGGCGGCAGCCCCGGTTCTACTGCCGGCGGCATCAAGACCACCACACTGATGGTCATTCTCATGTATACACTGGCTGGGGTGCGTCATGCCCGCAGTGCCAATATTTTTGGCAGACGACTGGAAGAAGACGCATTGCACAAAGCCATTTATGTATTTTTTGTCAATTTGATTTTTGTGATCCTTGGTACCATTGCTATTTGCAGTGTGCAAAATCTGGAACTGACGGATGTGCTTTTTGAAGCCTTCTCCGCCATGGGTACCGTAGGCATTTCCACAGGCATCACCAGAGAATTGGAGGTATTCTCCCGTCTGGTCATCATTTTCCTCATGTACTGCGGCAGGGTGGGCAGTATTTCCTTTGCCGTAGCCCTTATGGAACGGAAAGCGGTGCCGCCTGTGACCATGCCTCTGGAAAAGATCACCATTGGATAATTTGGACATGTAACAGGAGGAAGTTATGGAAATGAAATCCTTTTTGATTATTGGTATGGGCTCTTTTGGTCATCATCTGTGCCGCTCTCTGGCGGAAAACGAATGTGAGATTATGGTAGTGGATAAGGACTCCGAAGCAGTGGAAGATGTGCTGCCCCTTGGTGTCAGCGGACGTGTGGGGGACTGCACCAACATTGATGTGCTCCGCTCTTTCAGTATTGACCTGTTCGACGCCTGCTTTGTCTGCATGGGTACAAACTTCAAGAACAGTTTGCAGATCGCAAGCTTCCTGAAGGAACTGGGTGCGAAAAAGGTTTATGCCAAAGCAGACGAAGACATTCAGGCGAAATTCCTGAAAAGAAACGGCGCTGACGTTGTCATTTATCCTGAGAAAAACGTGGCAGAACAGATTGCCATTGCCGCAAGTTCTGACAATATTTTCGACTGCATCCCCTTTGTGGAGGATTATTACATTGCGGAAATCCGCCCCATGGAACGTTGGCTGGGCAGAACCGTTGTGGATGTCAACTTCCGTGCTCGCTATAATCTGAATATCGTAGCGGTGAAACAGGGGGAAAATGTGATTCCTATTCCCGGCCCCAACTACGTATTCAATGAAGACGAACATATCATGGTACTGGGACACATCAACGACATCCGCCGGGTAGCTTACTGATATGGAGCTGCGGCAGATATTTACGGGAAAAATGGATTTCATGGATTTGCTCCTGCTGGGAGATGAGCAGGAGGATATGGTCATGAAATATCTGGAAAGAGGAGAAATGGCAGCCCTGTTTGACGGGGAAGATGCCATTGCCCTTTCTGTTGTGACAAAAGAAGGAGAAAATCTGTGGGAACTGAAGAACATTGCTGTCCTGCCTGCTTTTCAGGGAAAAGGATATGGGAAACAGCTGGTGCGGTTCTGGCAGGAAAAATTGGAAGGAAAAGGAATTTTGCAGGCAGGAACAGGAGAAACGCCCAAAACCATGGGATTTTACATGGCCTGCGGCTTCCAATTCTCCCATAGAATCACGGATTTTTTCGTTCATCATTATGACCATCCCATTGTAGAGGATGGCATACTGCTCAAAGATATGGTCTATTTTTCGTATAAACTGTAAAAAGTATGGGAAAGAAGTTACAATTTCCTTAAAGTTTTGTAAAGCCTTCGGTTTTCGGGCATTTTATGCTTGCGCCGAAGGCTGTTTTTCTGCTAAACTATAATAATGTAAAAGTATGCCTATGAGAAAGCATGGCTTTCCACGGGACATACAGGAAAAAGAAAAAATGAGGTGAACCAAATGGGTTTATTGGAAAAAATATTCGGGAACTACAGTGAAAAAGAAATCAAGAAAATCAAACCGATCGTAAGCAAAATCGAAGCACTGGGTCCTGAATACGAAAAACTCTCTGATGAAGAACTCAGAGGCAAAACACAGGAATTCAAAGACCGTCTGGCAAAAGGCGAAACTTTGGACGATATTCTGCCGGAAGCATACGCTGTTGTAAGAGAAGCGGCTTCCCGTCCCCATGTACTGAACATGCGTCATTTCCCTGTACAGCTCATGGGCGGTATCGTGATGCACCAGGGACGTATTGCCGAAATGCGTACTGGTGAAGGTAAAACACTGGTGGCTACCCTGCCTGCGTACCTGAACGCACTGGAAGGCAAGGGCGTACATGTTGTTACTGTCAATGACTACCTGGCACAGCGTGACAGCGAATGGATGGGGGAAGTATTCCGTTTCCTGGGTCTGACTGTTGGCTGTATCCTCAACAGCATGGACAATAACGAACGTCGTGCCGCTTATGCATGTGACATCACATACGGCACCAACAATGAATTCGGTTTCGACTACCTTCGTGACAACATGGTAGTCCGCAAAGAAAGCATGGTACAGCGTGACCTGCACTTTGCCATCATCGACGAAGTGGACTCCGTCCTCATCGATGAAGCCAGAACACCACTGATCATTTCCGGCAGCGGCTCCAAGTCCACAGACCTGTACCGTGTAGCCGATCTGTTTGTAAAACAGCTGAAAAAAGGTCGCATCCTCAACGAAGAAGAAGCCATGAACCCTCTGATGAAGGAAGAACTTCAGGAAGAAGGGGACTACATTCTGGATGAAAAGGCAAAAAGCGTTGTGCTGACACAGGAAGGTATCGCAAAGGCAGAAAAATTCTTCAACGTAGATAACCTGTCTGACCCCGAAAACCTGGAACTGCAGCACCACATCAACAACGCTCTGAAAGCAAACTACAACATGCATCTGGACAAAGACTATGTGGTACATGAAGGGGAAATCGTTATCGTTGACGAATTCACCGGTCGTATGATGCCCGGCAGACGTTACTCCGACGGTCTGCATCAGGCAATCGAAGCTAAAGAAAATGTACAGGTACGCCGGGAAAGCAAAACACTGGCTACCATCACATTCCAGAACTACTTCAACAAATATAAGAAAAAATGCGGTATGACTGGTACAGCGAAAACAGAAGAAGACGAATTCCGTAACATTTACGGTATGGACGTTGTGGAAATCCCCACAAACAAACCTGTTGCCAGAAAAGACCTGCAGGACGTTGTTTACCGCACAGAAGCGGGCAAATTCCGTGCTGTTGTTCGTGACATCGCAGAAGCTCACGCAAAAGGTCAGCCTGTACTGGTAGGTACCGTTACCATTGATAAATCCGAAGAACTGAGCAAACTGTTGAAACGGGAAGGCATCCCTCATCAGGTGCTGAATGCAAAATACCACGCAAAAGAAGCGGAAATCGTTGCGCTGGCTGGTCAGATGAACGCCGTTACCATCGCAACAAACATGGCTGGTCGTGGTACCGACATCAAGCTGGGTGAAGGCGTTGCAGAACTGGGTGGTCTGAAGATCATCGGTACAGAACGTCACGAATCCAGACGTATCGATAACCAGCTCCGTGGTCGTGCTGGTCGTCAGGGTGACCCCGGTGAATCCAGATTCTATATCTCTCTGGAAGACGACCTGATGCGTCTGTTCGGCTCCGAAAAGACCATGAAACTGGTTGACGCCATGGGTATGGATGAAGATGAACCCATCGAAGCAGGCATGCTGACAAAAGCCATCGAAAACGCCCAGAAGAAAGTAGAAGGCAACAACTTTGCCGTTCGTAAACATCTGCTGGAATACGACCAGGTTATGAACGAACAGCGTGAAGTTATCTATGGCGAAAGAAAACGTGTACTTTACGGCGAAAACCTTCGCGACAGCATCATGGGTATGATTTCCCAGACCATCGACCGCATCATCGACGCCCATATCAGCGATGAACAGATGCCCGAAGAATGGGATATGAACGCTCTGAGCGAATCTTTCTCCGCCATCATCCCTGTTGGCAGAATCAACATCAAAGAAGACGCTCTGGAAAAAATGACAAAAGACAAGCTGAAAGAAAACCTGAAAAAACTGGGTGTTCAGCTTTATGAACTGAAAGAAAAAGAAATCGGCGACGAAGAAAGAATGCGTGAACTGGAACGCGTGGTCATGCTGCGTGTCATCGACCAGAAATGGATGGATCATATCGACGATATGGACCAGATGCGTCAGGGCATTGGTCTGCACGCTTACGCCCAGAGAAATCCTCTGATCGAATATAAATTTGCTGCATACGACATGTTCGAGGAAATGAGCAACCACATTCAGGAAGATACCCTGAAGATCCTCTACCGTGTCCGCATCGAAACCGAAGCAAAACGGGAAGAAGTGCAGAAACCCATGTTCACCAACAAGGACGATTCCGCAGTGAAACAGCCTAAGAAACGTGCCGAAGAAAAAGTTGGCAGAAACGATCCCTGCCCTTGCGGCAGTGGCAAGAAATACAAACAGTGCTGCGGCAGAAACGCTTAATAAGCAGGTGAAACCATGAGAAAACGGATACAGCTGGCAGATTTGCCTTTTTATACCCAAAGAATGACCGCTGAAAACTGGCAGGAGGAGGGATTTCCCTCCCTTGCCGAGGCGGAAAGCTGGAGCGGCAGAGGCTGCGGCATCGCTTCCCTCAGGATGGTGCTGGACGGCTTTGGCTGTGCCTGCGGCAGACAGGGAGAGATGATCTCCAAAGGTCTGGCGGCAGGGGCTTATAAAGAAGGCGTCGGCTGGATTCATGGAAAACTGGCGGAAATGGCTGGGAACTACGGCGTTTTTGGAGAGGCAAAACGGGGAAAGAACCTTGCGGACCTCCAAAAAGACTTGGAAAACGGCTTTGTCTGCATCGCTTCCGTGACACCGTATTTCCGTTTTGGTCAGCAGAAACCGGACGGGAGTTTTTACGGAAAAGGCGGACATCTGGTGCCTGTGTATGGCTGTGAAACAGAAGGGGGAAAGGCAGCCTATTTTCTGCTTCACCATCCCTCCATGTATGCGGAATATAACGTGCCCCATTGGGCAGTTGCCGCGGAGGAGTTGGAACCTTCTTTTTCCGGGAATTATATCCGTTTTCGAAAAGCCGGCACTTTGCGGCAGGCAGAGGTATCAGACGCCCTTGTCATGAGCCGTATTTACGCCGAAAGCTGGAAAGTGGCTTTTCGGGGGAATGTGCCTGACGGTTTTTTGGATGGATTGTCCGAAGATCATTGGGTAACCTTTTTTGAAAAAGCATTGACAGAAGGCAGCTTGTCTGCCAAACTGATTTTTGATAAGGAAAGGGCCGTGGGGGCAGTGGCTTATGGCGCTGCCAGGACAGAATTGCCCGCGGGAGGAACCCTTTTGGGAAAGGGCGGCGATTATAGCGCCTTTGGCGAAGTGACTTCTCTTTATCTTTTGCCGGAATATTACGACAAGGGATATGGCAGAGAGCTGCTGGAAAGCGTCAGGGACGAACTTCTGGGGACTTACGAAGGGGTTTACCTTTGGGTCCTGCGGGAGAATGAAAGGGCAAGAGCCTTTTATGAAAAACTGGGCTTTGTGCCCACAGAAGATGCCTGTCTGTGCGACATAAACGGCAAAACACTTACGGATATTCGTTACGTTTATCATAAATAAAAAAACAACCAAAAAAAATCTTATTTTTAAAGGAGTTGATTTTTGCATGTTCGAATTAGAACAGATCCGTCTGGGCCTTTCCGCTTATGACGAAAAATTAAAGGAAATGGGGGCTTCACTTTGACGTCGCTGGCGCCAAAGAGAAAATAGCCGAACTGGAAGAACTTTCTGCCGATCCTGATTTCTGGAACGATATGCAGAAGAGCCAGAAAACCTTGCAGCAGCTCAAAGCGCTGAAAAACAAGGTAGAACATTATGAAGGTCTTGTGACCAAATACGAGGATATCCTCACGCTCATTGAAATGGGCATCGAAGAAGAAGACGAAAGCATCTACGAGGAAGTCAAGGAAATGAACGATTCCTTCCTGGAGGAATACGAACAGCTTCACGTAGCTACCATGCTGGACGGGGAATACGACCGCAACAACGCCATCGTTACCCTTCACGCTGGTACCGGCGGTACAGAAGCCTGCGACTGGACCAACATGCTGTTCCGTATGTACACCAAATGGGCTGCAAAAGCAGGCTTTGAGGTGGAAGTGCTGGATATGCTGGACGGCGACGAAGCAGGTCTGAAATCCGTTACCATTCAGGTCAACGGCGAAAACGCTTATGGCTATCTGAAGTCCGAAAAAGGCATCCATCGTCTGGTGCGTGTATCTCCTTTCGACAGTTCCGGCAGACGTCATACGTCTTTCGCTTCCTGCGATGTTATGCCGGAAATCGAAAACGACAATGAGATCGAAGTCAAAGCCGACGACATCCGTATCGACACATACCGTGCCAGCGGTGCCGGCGGTCAGCATGTCAACAAAACATCTTCTGCCATCCGTATTACTCACTTCCCTACAGGGATTGTGGTACAGTGTCAGGATGAAAGAAGCCAGTTCAGCAATAAGGAACGTGCGTTCAAAATGCTGAAAAGTAAACTGCTGGCACTGAAAATCGAAGAACAGATGCAGAAACTGGCGGAAATCCGCGGCGATGTAAAAGAAATCGGTTGGGGCAGCCAGATCCGTTCCTATGTATTCATGCCTTACACCATGGTCAAAGACCATCGTACCGGGGAAGAAACCGGTAACGTAGGGGCAGTCATGGACGGCGACATCGACAACTTCATCAGTGCATATCTGGCTTGGATCCACAGCTAAAAACAAGCTGGGGAGGATTTCTCAAAGGAGTTTGGGAGAATTGAAAGAGATCAAGATCACCAAAAATGAGGAAAACCAAAGACTGGATAAATATCTGCTGAAATACTTCAACAAAGCGCCCAAAAGCTTTGTCTATAAAATGCTGCGGAAAAAACGCATCAAGCTCAACAAAGGCAAGGCAGAGGGCAGCGAGATGCTGCTGGAGGGAGATACCCTCCAGCTGTATCTGGCGGAAGAAACCATGGCAGGATTTATGGAGGAAAAGACCGTTCCTGTGGCAGAGCGTCACTTCGGCATTGTTTACGAGGATGATGACATTCTGGTGGTGAATAAGCCCGCCGGGCTTCTGACCCATCCGGAAAAAGCGGAGGATCGGGATACCCTCACAGACCAGATTTTGTATTACCTCTACGAAAAAGGACAATACACGCCTTCTGCGGAAAGCGCATTCACACCGGCAGTCTGCAACCGTCTGGACAGAAACACCAGCGGCATTGTGGTGGCAGGGAAAACCCTCCGTGCCGTGCAGGCAGTCAATGAAGCCATTCGCAGCCGGCGTATGGATAAATATTATGTTACATTGGTAAAAGGCGTAGTGGAAGAAGCGGGAGAAATCGACCTGTATCTTTCCAAGGATGAGGAGCATAATCAGGTGCGGACAAGCCATCAGGAAAAAGCGGGATACCGCCGTGCCCTGACAAAGTACCGCCCCATTGCCCACACAAAGGACTATACTTTGCTGGAACTGCAGCTCATCACCGGAAAGACTCATCAAATTCGTGCCCACATGCAGGCCATGGGCCATCCCGTTTTGGGTGACAGGAAATATGGCGATGCCGAAACGAACCGAAAGGTCAGAGGGGAGTTTGCCATTTCCAATCAATGTCTGCATGCCCGGAAAATCGTCTGGAAGGAAAAAGAAGGTTTCCTGTCCTATTTGTACGGAAAACAGATGACGGCGCCTTTGCCCAAAAAAATGCAGGCTGTTTGTGACAGTCTGTTTGGCGAAGAAGGACACTTCTGATGAGGAAAGAGGAGTGATTTCATGAAAGCAATTATATTGGCGGCAGGCTATGCCACCAGATTATATCCTTTGACCATCAATACGCCAAAGGCATTGCTTCCAATCAACAAAAAACCAATCATTGATTATATCGTAGACGAACTGAACACCATTTCTGAGATTGACGAAATCTATGTGGTGACAAACAGCCGTTTTGCACAGCATTTCACAGACTGGGCAAAAACAGCGCCGGGGAAAACTCCCATTTCTGTGCTGGATGACGGCACCACCAGCGACGAAAACAAAAAAGGCGCTGTGGGTGACATTGGCTTTGTTATCGCAGAGAAAAACATCGACGACGAACTGCTGGTTATTGCCGGAGATAACTTCTTCACTTACTCCCTGCGGGATTATGTGAATTATTACCGGGAAAAAGACCATGACTGTGTTTGCGTCAAGAAATGGCCCAACAAAAAGGAATTGTCCCAGTTCGGCGTGGCGCTGCTGGATGCAAACGGCAAGGTGCTGGATATTGAGGAAAAACCCAAACAGCCCAAGTCCGACACAGCGGTATTTGCCACATACCTTTACAAACGGGATACTGTGCCCATGTTCCGGGAATATCTGGATGGGGGCAACAATCCCGACGCGCCGGGGAACTTCCCCGCATGGCTGTACAAACGCAAAGACGTGTACGCCTACACATTCTCCGGAGAATGTTATGACATCGGCACACCGGAAAGCTATCGGGAAGTTTGCCGCATGTATGAAAAATAAGAAACATTCTGGCAGAGGTGAGGCAGAAAAAGCCGACATAACGTTTCGGATCAGGGTGTCAAAAACTGGAGTTTACACTTTTGCAGAACTGCGGAAGGGATTGGGAAACGAAGCGTGTCCCAAATGAAATCCGCAGTCGGAATTTACTTCCGACGAGGAAAACAGCACGTTTCAAGGCATTTTTATGCCGATGGAACGTGCTGTTTATACATACAGTAACCTCGTCAAAATCCTGATTTTGACGAAGGGTGTCGATTTTTTCGACACCCTCAGCCGACACAACGTGTCGGATTTTTTTCGTAGTGGAACGGACAATAAGGAGGCAGAAGAACATGGAATGGATCGAAGTATTTGTAGCCACATCCCAGATGGGGCTGGAGCCTGTGGAAGGCGTGCTGTACCAGTGCGGTCTCAACGGGCTGATGATTCACGACGAAGCGGATTTTGCGGAATTTCTGGAAAATCCCAATAGAGAATGGGACTATGTTGCCGATGAACTGGTGGAAGAAAAACAGGAACAGACCACAGGCATCACCTTTTTCCTGCGTGACAACCTCTATGGCAGAGAACAGCTGTCCCAGATCAAAAGCGCACTCCAGAGCGTGAAAGAAACAGAAAAAGAACTGGATCTGGGTTCTTTGGAAGTGACCATGAAAAACGTAGCGGAAGAAGATTGGGCAAACAACTGGAAGAAATATTTTAAACCCTTCCCCGTCGGCGATAAAATCATGATCAAGCCCTCTTGGGAAGAACTGCCTGCCCAGACAGATAAAATCATCCTGAAAATCGACCCCGGTCATATTTTCGGTACAGGCACCCACGAAACCACACAGCTGTGTATGGAGCTTATTGAAAAATATGTGAAGAAAGATGATATGGTGCTGGATATTGGCTGCGGCAGTGGTATCCTGTCCATCGCTTCTCTGCTGCTGGACGCAAAGGAAGCCGACGCCGTGGATATTGACCCCAATGCCATCCAGATTGCTTATGAAAACAGCGACAGAAACGACATCGACCGGAGCCGTTACCATGTAAAAGCCGGCAATATTCTGGAAGACAAAGAATTGCAGGCATCTTACAGCGGCAAGAAATACGATTTGGTGGCTGCCAACATCGTGGCAGACGTTATCATCGCTTTGACAAAACAGGTGCCTGATTACATCAAAGACGGCGGCATTTTCCTGTGCAGCGGCATCATCACCGAACGGAAGGAAGATGTGCTGGAAGCATTGAAAGCCGCAAACTTTGCTGTGCTGGACATCAAGGAAAAAACAAGCTGGGTTGCCATTGCTACCCGTTATGAGGGATAAGCCATGCCGAAATTTTTTGTGACACCACAGGACATTGTGGGGAAGAAAATCACCCTGACAGGGGAAAACGAAAAGCATATCAAGACCGTGCTCCGGGCAAGAGAAGGGGAAGAAATCACCGTATGTGACGGGGAAGGAACGGACTATCAGTGCCGCATCCTTTCTCTGGAACGTGGTGTGGTGACGGAAGTCCTTTCCTCCGCCCCCTGCGATGTGGAGCCGGAAACGAAGATTACCCTTTATCAGGGATTGCCTAAAGCGGATAAAATGGAATGGATCATCCAGAAATGCGTGGAATTGGGTATTGAGCGAATCGTGCCCGTTTCTACAGAAAGAGCCATTGTGAAGCTGGACAAAAAAGAAGGCAAGAAACTGGAACGCTGGCAGAAAATCGCCGAAGCCGCCGCAAAACAGAGCGGACGTGGCATCATCCCCCAGATGGGAGAAAGCGTGCTGACCTTTAAGGAGGCTGTGGCGGAAGCGGCAAAACTGGATGGGGCGCTGATTCCTTATGAAAAAGAGGAAGAAAGAGGCATCCGCCAGTTTGTGCAGGGCTTTTCCGGTAAGACCGTAGGGGTCTTTATCGGACCGGAAGGCGGTTTTGCGCCGGAGGAAATCCAGCTGGCACAGGAAGCAGGCATTCTGCCGGTGACACTGGGCAAACGAATCTTACGGACGGAAACGGCGGGCATGACCACCGTTGCCTTGTTGTTATATGAATTGGGCTAAGGAGGAAACAGAAATGATTTATTTCGATAATGCCGCCACCACAAGAGCGCTGCCCGAAGTGGCGGAAAAAATGACCTATATGCTGTGCGAAAACTTTGGGAACCCTGCTTCCGTCAGCGTCATGGGGCTGGAAGTGGAAAAGGAAATCCGCAAAGCGGCGGAAATCCTTGCCAATGGCATCCGTGCCAAAGAAGAAGAAATCTTCTTCACCAGCGGCGGCACAGAAGGGGATAACTGGGCCATTTACGGCACAGCGGAAGGCTATGCCAGAAACGGCAAGCACCTCATCACCACAGCCATTGAACATCCCGCTGTAAAAAATCCCATGAAACATCTGGAAGAAAAAGGCTATGAAGTTACATGGCTGGGTGTAGACGAAAAGGGACATATTTCTCTGGAAGAACTGGCAAATGCCATCCGTCCTGACACCATTTTGGTCAGCACCATTCTGGTGAACAACGAAACTGGTGTCATTCAGGATGCGGCAGCCATTGGGAAACTCATCAAAGAAAAAAATCCCAATACCCTGTACCATGTGGATGCGGTGCAGGCTTTCGGCAAATACCCCATTGATGTACAGAAAATGAAAATCGACCTGCTGACCATGAGCGGCCATAAAATCCATGGCCCCAAAGGCGTAGGTATGCTCTATATGCGCAAAGGTCTGAAAGTACGTCCTTTCATTCTGGGGGGCGGTCAGCAGAAAGGTCAGAGAGCTGGTACAGAAAACGGCGCTGGCGTGGCTGGTCTGGGGGTAGCGGCAGACGTTGCCTTCCGTTCCATGAAAGAAAGCATCGAACATGTGAAAGAAGTAAAGAAAACCCTTATGGATGGCATTCTGGCAATGTCTGACACACAGGTCAACGGGGATGGACTGGAAGAAGCCAGCCCTTATGTACTGAATGTGACATTCAAAGGCCTGCGCAGTGAAGTATTGCTGCACAGTCTGGAAAGCAAGGGAATCTTCGTATCCGCAGGTTCTGCCTGCGACAGCAGAAAGAAAATCGGCAGCCCTGTTTTGACAGCCATGGGCATGCCTTATGAAGAAATTGAAGGGGCGGTACGTTTCAGCTTCTGCCGCTACAACACTGTGGAAGAAGCCAAAGAATGTCTGAAAGCGCTGGAAGAAACGGTACCTTTCCTGCGTAAAATCAACCGACAGAGATAAGGAGGAAGTATGGCGGATAAAGTATTGCTTGTAAAATTCGGGGAAATTGCCATGCGTGGCGATAACCAGTATATCTTCATCAATCGTCTGATTCTGGCGATTCGCAGAAATCTGGACCCTGTGGGAAATTATTATGTGGTAAGAGAACCCGGTCGCCTCATTGTGGAAGACCGTGGCGGCGAAATGGACTATGATCTGGTGATTCCCAGAGTAGAGCCTATTTTCGGTCTGGTGGCACTGTGCCCCGGTATCCGGTTGCAGGAAATGTCCATGGACGCCATCAAAGAAGAAGCTCTGCGCCACATGCAGGAGCTCTACGGCGATAAACCCATGACATTTAAGGTAAACGCTCGTCGTTCCAATAAGGGTTTTGGCGTGGCATCTATGCAGATTGCGGCGGATGTAGGGGAATATATCCTCGATCACATGTCGAACATGACTGTAAATGTGAAAACACCTGACGTTGTGCTGAACATCGAAGTGCGTAACCGCATTTACATGTATTCCAAAATCATCAAGACTTACGGCGGTCTGCCTTACGGCAGTTCCGGCAAGGGCGTTTCTCTGCTCTCCGGCGGTATCGACAGCCCCGTTGCCACATGGATGATGGCAAAACGTGGGGTAGAAGTGGAAGGCGTATACTTCCATAGCCCTCCGTATACAAGTGAATGGGCAAAACAGAAGGTTATCGACCTGGCAAAACGCATTGCGGACTTTACCGGCGAATTTAAGCTCTATGTAGTGCCTTTCACAGATTTGCAGCTGTATCTGCTGGAAAATGTGCCCCATGATAAGCTGACCATCCATCTGAAACGTGCTATGATGCGTGCGGCAGAAAAAATCGCCGAAAAAGATGGCGCATGGAGCCTGATTACCGGCGAAAGCGTAGGTCAGGTAGCCAGCCAGACCATGCAGGGCATTTATGCCATCAACGCAGTCTGCAATATGCCCGTACTGCGTCCTCTGGCAGGTATGGATAAACAGGAAATCATCAACATCGGTACCAAGATTGGCACCTATGACATTTCCATTCGTCCTTACGAAGATTGCTGTACCATTTTCGTAGCAAAACATCCCCAGATCAAACCTCGTCTGAATGTCATTGAACGTATTGAACGGAAGCTGACAGATTTGGACAAATATCTGGAAGAAGCCGTGGAAAACGCGGAAATCATCGAACTGTAACATAGAAACATCGGTATGCTCAGTTTTTAGAGTATGCCGATGTTTTTTTGTACGCCGAACAGGTATGACAAAACCCCCAGTTCAACTGGGGGTAGGTAAAAATACTTTAGTATAAGAAAGAAACCTCCTGCGTTATAATGAAAATGGTCTGGCAACCCAAATTATAGAAGCAGGAGGTTTTGTCAATGAATGACATAAGAAGTTTATCACATTCCAAATGGAGATGCAAATATCATATTGTTTTTGCACCTAAATATCGCAGACAGGTGATTTATAAAAAGTTAAAAGCAGATATTGGGAGGATATTAAGAGAATTATGTGAAAGGAAAGGTGTAAATATTGTAGAGGCGGAGTGTTGTTCAAAT
>NZ_FRAH01000067.1 GCF_900142265.1 Anaerotignum lactatifermentans DSM 14214
AGCGAACTCTAAAGGAGCATGGAATCCGTCATAAACTGATCCGTCCTTTCACACCCCGTCATAACGGGAAAGTGGAACGCAGCCACCGGAAGGATAACGAGCGGTTTTATGCCACCCATACCTTTTATTCCTTTGAGGACTTTTCCAGGCAGCTCCAAGTCTATAACCGTAGGGACTATAATCTGTTCCCTATGAGACCTCTGGGTTGGAAATCCCCACAGACTGTCCTGAAGGAATTTATTAAGGAGGGTGTAACATATGTTTGACAAACCCACATCACGCAAGGAAAGCAAGATGAAAGCGGATTTCCCGGCTCACGTCTTTTTTTGTTTGCTCTACAGTATACAGGACAAAGGCTTTCAGCCGATCTGCATCCGTTCCCTTGGCAAAAATCTGCCAGCGGAATTCTCCACGGAATTTCGGCAAAGGCGCTGGTGCAGGACCAACTACGGTACAGCCTGCCCGTTCTGCGTAATGATTCATATAAGCCCCTAGTCGCTGGGCAGCCAGTATCACTTCCTGCTCCATTTCTCCAGTGATGAGCACAGAGAAAATGTGAGAAAAAGGCGGGTACTCCATTGCCTGCCGCAGGAGGATTTCCTCCTGATAAAATCCTTCGTAATCCTGTGCCGCCGCCATACGGATGGCGTGATTTTCCGGCTGGTAAGTCTGGATGAACACCCGTCCGGCAAGCTCTCCTCGTCCGGCTCTGCCAGCCGCTTGGGTAATGAGCTGGAAACAGGTTTCCGCCGCCTGATAGGTACCTAAATTCAAAGAAAGATCCGCTGCCAGAATCCCCACCAACGTCACATTGGGGAAATCATGACCTTTGGCAATCATCTGGGTACCAATGAGAATATCAGCCTTTCCTTTTCCAAACAATTCCAAGATGCGGGCATGCCCGTTTTTCCCTGTGGTGGTATCCGCATCCATACGCAGAACACTTGCCTCTGGAAACAGCCGTCTGGTTTCTTCCTCGATTTTCTGGGTTCCTGTACCAAAATAGCGGATATAATGGGAGCCACAGGAAGGGCATGTCTTAGGCACCGGCACTTCTTTGCCGCAGTAATGGCAGACCAATGCCTTATCCGACGCATGGTAAGTGTAAGAAACGTTACAGGAAGGACAGGTCAATGCTTCTCCGCATTTCCGGCAGGAAACAAATGTGGAATATCCCCGTCGATTCAGGAAAAGCATGGTCTGCTGTCCTTTTTCCAAATTTTCCCGGATTGCCTGCTGCAAAGGCAATCCAAAAGCGGAACGGTTGCCATCCTCCAGCTCCTTCCGCATATCCGTCACAAATACCTCAGGTAGTGTGCTGCCTTTTGTCCGTTCTTTCAATTGCAGCAGCAAAAATTCTCCTGTCACTGCCCGATGATAACTGTCGATGTCAGGGGTAGCGCTGCCCATAACCAGCAATGCTCCTGTCAGTTCCGACAGCTTTCTTGCCACTTCGCGGGTATGATACTTGGGTGTTACATCGGAAATGTAACTGCTTTCGTGACACTCATCCATGACAATGACCCCAAGATTGGAGAACGGCATAAACAACGCGGAACGTGGTCCAATGATGATGGAAATTTCTCCGTCCCTTGCCTTTCGCCACTGGTCCAGACGTTCTCCCAAGGAAAGACGGCTATGGGTCACAGAAACTCGCTTGCCAAAACGAGAAATAAACCGCTCCATAATCTGAGGAGTCAATGAAATTTCCGGCACCAACACAATGGCTTGCTTCCCCGCCATGATCACATGCTCAATGAGCTGCATATAGATTTCTGTTTTGCCGCTGCCTGTGACTCCGTGAAGCAGGACAGGACGTTTCTGCTCTTTCTCTTCTTCCTCTCGCAAAAGGGTCAACGCCTGCGCCTGTTCCGGTGTGGGATAAAAAGGCTGGGTGGGTGTGTAATCCTCTAACTGGAACACATCCCGCTTTTCCTGTCTGCGCTGTTCTACCAAAATGCCCTTTTGCAAGAGGGTATGAATGGGGGAATCTGTCACAGTAGCCTTTTCCTTCAATTCCTCTACGGAAATGCTTTCTCCCGGGCAAATGGCAGAAAGTACACGCAGCTGTCCTGCCAGACGCTTATCTTTTTCTGCTTTTTCCTTTGCTGCTATGAGCAGTTCTTCATTTTCTGTCAGGGAAACATATCGTTTTTCTTTTTTATAGGTACTGCGTGTGGTTTTCTGGTGCAGACGGACAACCTTTTTCTCCTGTAAACAGCGCAGAATATATTCCGTGCGATTGCCGAAAATCTGTTCCAATTCTCGCAGAGGAACCGCACCGCCCTGCTCTATGAGCACATCTGCCATCTGCTGTTCTTTTTCCGAAAGTTCTGCCGTCTGTCCCGTCAGTTCTGCATACCAGACGCTTTTGGTGCGGATGCCCGCCGGCATCACAGCCTGCAAACACTGGTTCAATGTGCAGAAATATTCCTTTTTCATCCATTTTGCCAGTTCCAGTATGGACGGCGTCAGGATGGGTCTGCCTTCATCCAGGATTTCCACGATTTCCTTGATTTTCCCTGCAGGTACTTCCGTCGTTTCCGTCAGGGCAATGACGTAGCCTTCCCGTTTGGTGTTGCGCTGCCCAAAAGGCACCATAACACGCAGCCCTACGCAAACTTCTTCTTCCCACTGCGCAGGCACTCTATAATCAAAGACACGGTCTACCTCCGCATGATTGGCATCAATGATGACCTGTGCGTACATCTCGCACCTCCTTTCTGTAAATGTCAGAAAAGCCGGAGATTTCGCTGTTCCTTTCGGCAGCTTTCTGAACCTCCGACTTTTTTCCGTTGATCATTATGCTTCTGTTTCTTCTGTTGCTATTGTTTCTTCTACAGCTTCTTCTTCCGCAGGAACTGCTTCTTCGGGATGTCCCTGACGTACTTTGATTTTGCCCTGATACAGTTCGTTGACTGCAATGGATACGGGTTTGTCAACCTTTGTGTTGCTTACCAGAGGTTCAGCATGGTCAACCAGCTGTCTTGCACGTTTTGCTGCTGCAATCACGATGGTGTAACGGCTGCCCAGTGTAATGTCGTCTGTTTCCTGATTGATAACGTCCAATAAGTCTGTATAAGATGGTCTTAACATAATCAAATCTCTCCTTTGAATACCTTTTTAATCTCTTTATTTCTGCTGCAGCGCATGGATTCCGCATGGACAATGTCCAGAATATCCTGTGTTGCCTGAGGAACAGTGTCATTGATGACTACATAATCATAATCCTGCACATATTCCATTTCTTCCAGTGCACGATGGATACGGCGGTTGATGGTTTCCTTATCCTCTGTGCCGCGATTTGTCAGGCGTCTGCCCAGTTCTTCCAGATTGGGAGGAACCAGGAAAATCAATACCCCTTCGGGATAGAGTTTTTTCACCTGCAATGCACCCTGCACTTCGATTTCCAGAATGACATTCTGGCCTTTCTGCAGCTGTTCTGTTACATATGCTCTCGGTGTGCCGTAGCAGTTGCCGCAGAATTCTGCCCATTCCAGCAGTTCCTGATTGGCAATCATTTTTTCAAATTCTTCCCTTGTGCGGAAGAAATAATGCACACCGTCCTGTTCATACTCTCTTGGGGCACGTGTGGTAGCGGAAATGGAAAGGGCAAAATCATCCTTTGCTTTCAGCTGTTCCACGATGGTGCCTTTGCCAGAACCAGATGGTCCTGATAAAATCAGCAATAATCCCTGTTTTTTCATGTTACACTCCCCTTTTGTTCTGCCGCAAGGCGTCCGCCAATGGTTTCGGGCATATTGGGCGAAAGCACCACATGTCCGTTATCCATGATGATGACGCATCTTGTTTTTCTGCCGTAAGTGGCGTCGATCAGATTCCCTTTTTCTTTTGCCTCCTGAATAATCCGCTTCACAGGGGCAGAATCGGGGCTGATGATGGCAATGACACGGTTTGCGGAAACCACATTGCCATAGCCAATATTCAAAAACTGAATCCTTTCCATATGATCACTCCAGATTCTGAATCTGTTCTCTGATTTTTTCGATTTCGCTCTTGAGGGCAATGGTTGCCTTCACAATGCGGATATCATTTGCTTTGGAAGCGATGGTGTTGGATTCTCTGTTCATTTCCTGCACCAGGAAATCCAGCTTTCTGCCTACCTGACCGCCATTTTCCAGAATTTCTCTCAGCTGGATCAGATGGCTGTCCAGTCTGGTCAGTTCTTCATCAATGCAGCCTTTATCCGCGAAAATAGCCACTTCCATTGCCACACGCTGAGGGTCTACATCCACATTGTCCAGCAGTTCTTTCAGGCGGTTATTGAGTTTTTCCTGATATTCCACAACCACCTGAGGAGCGTATACCTTTACTTCTTCCACCAGTTTGGCAATGTATTCGCCTTTTTTCAGGATATCCTGTTTCAGGTTTTCCCCTTCCACGCTGCGCATAGCAACAAAGTTTTCCACTGCCGCATCCAGCGCGGGAGAAAGTGCTGCCCAGATCACATCTTCTTCCTTCTGTGCTTTTTCCACGGTGATCACATCGGGGAATTTCGCTGTCAGAGAAAGCAAATCTGCGCCGTTGACACCCAGCAGGTTTTCCAGTTCACGGAGTTTTTCTGCATAAGCCGCTGCCAAACCTGTGTTGAGTTTTACTTCCACGTCATCAGCGGAAAATGTTTCAAAACTGATGAACACGTCGGTTTTGCCGCGGAACACATCCTGCATCACCCGTTTTTTGATTTTATCTTCCAGACTTGCCAGAGAACGGGGCAGTTTGATGGTCATATCATTATAACGGTGGTTGACAGATTTCATTTCCACCACAAATTTCCGGTCTTCTGCAATATGCTCGCCTCTGCCATAGCCTGTCATGCTTCTTACATTCGCACTCATGTCTGTTCCTTTCTTTCTAAACTCATGTTTTCCGAACCATTTTGAACTGTTTCATTATACCCATTGTCAGGCAAAAGCGCAACAAAAAGCGGGAATTGTATCCACTATTTTTAATCAAATTTTAATTTTTCTTTTCAAAAGCTCCCCCTTTTCCCTTTTTGTCAAATATGCTATACTGAATTGTTAGCAAAACAAAAAGGAGGGATTGCTATGGCACTGGACGGTATCACCACCGCAGCCATCGTCACCGAACTGAAAGAGAAACTCATCGGCGGCAGAATCGACAAGGTACATCAGCCCCTTGCCGATGAAATCCGCTTTTCCGTGCGCGCCATCGGCGCCAATTATAAAGTGCTGGCTTCTGCCAATTCCGGTCATCCCCGGATGCACATCACCGAAAACACCAGAGAAAACCCCATGACAGCGCCCCTGTTCTGCATGGTACTGCGCAAACACATTGCAGGCGGCAAAATCATTGACATTTGCCAGCCAAACTTTGAACGTATCATCATCATCAAAGTGGAGTCTGCCAACGAAATGGGCGACATGACTGTGAAAAACCTGATTCTGGAAATCATGGGCAAACACAGCAACCTGATTCTCGCTGACGAAAACAACAAGATTCTGGATTCCATCAAGCGTGTTTCCCACGACAAAAGCTCTGTCCGAGAAGTCCTGCCGGGAAAAACCTATGTGTTCCCCCCTTCTCAGGATAAGAAAAACCCTATGGAACTGGAAGAAAGCAGCTTTTCCTCTCTGCTCCATGTGCAGGAAGGTCAGAAGATACAGGACTTCCTTTATAAGACCTATACCGGCATCAGTCCCATCATGGCAGCGGAAATCTGCCACGAAGCAAAACTGGATGCCTCCGATGCCTGCGAGCAGATGACAGCGGAAAAAGAACATGCCCTCTTTACCGCCTTTTCCAACACCATGGAACAGGTAAAAGCAGGTGCTTTCTCCCCTGCTGTTTACTATCAGAAACCCGGCGGCAAAATTCTGGATTTTGGCGTACTGCCCATGACACAGTTTGACGGATTATATGCGAAAGCATATCCTACCGTATCTGATCTGCTGGAAGGATTTTACACTGAACGCGACAACGCGGCACATATCCGCCAGAAAGCACACGATACTCGCCGACTGGTCATGACCAACATCGAAAGATGTGTGAAAAAGAAAGACATCCAGCTGAAAACCCTGCGGGATGTAGCAGGCAAGGATAAATGGAAATTGAAAGGCGAGCTCATTACCGCCAACATCTACGCCATTCCTCCCAATGCTACCACATTCAAAACTGTAAACTTCTATGACGAAAATATGGCAGAAATCGAAATCGCGCTGGACCCTACCAAAACACCGGCAGAAAATGCCCAGAAATATTTCAATAAATACAACAAAGCCAAACGTACACTGGCAGCCATGGAAATCCAACAGAAACAAAACGATGAAGAACTGGCTTATCTGGAAAGTGTCCTGAACGCACTGGACACCGCAAAGGACGATGCCGATTTGGCAGAAATCCGCACCGAGCTGGCAGAAAGCGGCTTCATCCGCAGACAGCCCCAGAAAAAAGGTCAGTCCAAGCCAAAGAAAGCAAAACCCATGCGCTACATTTCTTCTGACGGCTACGAAATTCTGGTGGGCAAAAGCAATCTGCAAAACGATGAGTTGACTTTGCGGACAGCAGAGCCTACAGACATCTGGATGCATACCAAAGAAATCCCCGGCTCCCACGTCATCATCCGCACCAACGGCAAAGGAGAAGTTCCCATTCCCACACTGGAAGAAGCAGCAAATCTGGCTGCTTTCTACAGCAAAGCCAAAAACGGCAGTATGGTGCCTGTGGACTATACCCTGCGGAAAAACGTGAAAAAGCCCAATGGCGCAAAACCGGGCATGGTCATTTATCTGACCAACAAAACCATTTATATTACACCGGAAGAAGAAAAAGTCAACCAAATGGCAACTGAATAAAAACAGGCAAACGCGTTTTGATATTCCGGCGCGTTTGCCTTTCTTTTGAAAACTATAGGTATACAGTATGTTATCGTGAGGTCATATTATGCAAAACGACATTTCCAAAGAATTTTCCCTTGGCGGATTGCTCCGTTTTACATTTCCCACCATCATTATGATGATGTTTGTGGCAACCTATATCATTGCAGACGGTATTTTCGTTTCCCGTTTTGTGGGAACGGCAGCCCTTTCTGCCATTAACATCGTTTATCCCCTCATCAACGTCATGTTGGGTGTGGGCATCATGCTGGGCACCGGCGGCAGTGCCATCATCGGCAGAGAACTGGGGGCAGGCAAAGAAGATTTGGCAAGACGGCATTTTACACTGCTGACACTCTTTGCCATCGCCATGGGTCTGATTCTTTCCCTGCTCTGCTTTGTATTCATCGAGCCCCTTTCCATATTTCTGGGGGCTGACGAAGCCCTGCTGCCCTACTGCATCGACTACGGCAGAATCATGATGGCGTTTTACTCCATCTCTGTGGTACAGGTACTCTTTCAGGTGTTCTTTGTCACCGCAGGCAAACCGAAATTGGGACTGATTCTCAACGTTGCCAGCGGCATCAGCAACATCGTTTTTGACTATGTATTCATCGTTTTGATGGATATGGGCATCAAAGGTGCCGGCTGGGGAACGGTCACCAGTTTCCTCATTGGTGGCATTCCTCCACTGATTTATTTTATGAAACCACGCTCTGTTCTGTATTTCGTAAAACCCGAATGGAACACGCAGGTATTACTCCACAGCATGAGCAACGGTGTTTCCGAACTGATTACCAACATTTCCTCTGGTGTCACCACATACCTGTTCAACAAAGTCATGATGCAGATGATGGGACAAGACGGCGTTGCTGCCATAACCATTATTCTTTACGCAAAGTTCCTCTTTGCCTCTGCCTATATGGGCTTTTCCAATGGTGTGGCACCGGTATTCAGTTATCAGTACGGCAAGCGAAATCATGTCCAGCTGAAACGACTGTTCAAAATGTCCATGGGCATCATATTGGTTTCTTCGGCCGTCATCAGTGTACTTTCGTTCCTGCTGGCAGAGCCCACCATACTGGTATTTACCCCCAGAGAAAGTTCCACATTCACCCTCACATTAAATGGGTATAAAATCTGTGCATGGAACTTCCTGTTCTGCGGCGTGAATATATTCGCTTCGGCATTTTTCACTGCCCTCTCCAACGGGGTGCTTTCGGCACTGATTTCCTCCCTGCGCACCTTCGTTTGTGTCAGCGGATGCATCCTATTCTTGCCGAAATATCTTGATCTGCTAGGTGTATGGCTTGCCATTCCCGTGGCAGAAGTGCTGACCATTGTGGTAGCCATCATTCTGTTTGTGGGCGCAAGAAAAAAATATCAATATGCATAAAGAAAAAGGATGGATTAAAAAATCCATCCTCTTTTTTATGCCTGATACTCCTGATAAATCTTACCGAAAAAGTCATCCAATGCCTGTTTCATTTCTGCAAAGCCTTCGGGATGCTTAGAATGTCCCATAGCATGAATTTCTTCCCCTTCTTTGCCATAGGCATGGAACACCCAGCTATCTCCTGCACAAATACATGTTTCGATGTCATAAAATCCATCCCAAGCCGCTGCATTCTGTTCTTCCAGCAATTTTGCCAGTTCCACAGCCAATTCCTGGGCAGACTCACAGCGCAGGCTACGTTCTTCCCCATCGTAGAGGTCAATTCCCACGTTTACGCCTTTTTCATTGTCCAGACGATACCAAGCCATGTATCCGTCATTTCTGCCATAGCGAAAAGAAAAAGATTTGATTTCTTTCATTGCGCTTCCTCCTCCGTGTAAAAAGAAAGGGCATCTCGTTTGGAGATACCCTCTTTTTGGTTTATTTTGCGTATTCTACTGCTCTTGTTTCTCGAATCAAATTTACTTTGATCTGTCCCGGATATTCCAGTTCTTCCTCGATCTTCTTAGCAATGTCTCTTGCCAACAAGGTCATGCCGTCATCACTGACATCTTCCGGAACTATAACAATCCGCAATTCACGACCAGCCTGAATTGCGAAAGATTTTTCAACGCCTTTGAAATTATCTGCAATTTCTTCCAGCTTCTGCAGACGTTTGATGTAGGATTCCAGAGTTTCTCTTCTTGCACCGGGTCTTGCCGCAGAAATCGCGTCTGCTGCCTGTACCAGTACTGCAATGATGCTCTGAGGTTCCACGTCGCCATGATGGGCTTCCACCGCATTGATGACTGTGTGGTTTTCCTTGTAGCGTTTCAGCAGACCTACACCGATGCTCACATGAGAACCTTCCATTTCGTGGTCCACACTCTTGCCGATATCGTGGAGCAAACCAGCGCGTTTTGCCATATTCACATCAACGCCCAGTTCCGCAGCCATGAGCCCAGCCAGATGGGATACTTCGATGGAGTGTTTCAATACGTTCTGACCGTAGCTGGTTCTGTATTTGAGTTTGCCCAGCAGGCGAACCAATTCAGGATGCAGCCCGTTAACACCTGTATCAAATGTTGCAGCTTCGCCTTCCTCGCGAATGGTGACTTCCACTTCTTTTTTGGCTTTTTCCACCATTTCTTCAATACGGGAAGGATGCACACGCCCGTCCACAATGAGTTTTTCCAGTGCGATTCTGGCAATCTCTCTGCGGATAGGGTCAAAGCCGGAAAGAATTACCGCTTCTGGTGTATCGTCAATGATCAGGTCAATGCCTGTCAGTGTTTCCAGTGCACGGATGTTTCTGCCTTCACGACCGATGATACGGCCTTTCATTTCATCATTGGGCAGCTGTACCACAGATACTGTAGTTTCTGCCACATGATCCACTGCACATCTCTGGATGGCATTGGCAACGATTTCTCTGGAGCGTTTGTCCGCTTCCATTTTTGCCTTGCTTTCGATTTCCTTGATCATCAGTGTCGCTTCATGCTTCACATCTGTTTCCACCATAGCCAGAATGTAATTCTTTGCTTCTTCGGTGGTCAGACCGGAAATGCGTTCCAGTTCCTGCAGCTGTTTTTCACGCAGTTCTTTCGCTTCTTCTTTCTGTCTTTCCAGATCCTCCAGTTTTCTGGACATCTGTTCTTCCTTGCGTTCCAAAGACTCTGTCTTTCTGTCCAGAGCTTCTTCCTTCTGGAACAAACGTCTTTCATTTCTCTGCAGTTCGTTTCTTCTGTCACGAACTTCTTTTTCCAGTTCATTTTTTGTTCTGATACTGTCTTCTTTGGCCTCCAAGAGGATTTCTTTCTTTCTTGCCTCTGCATCTTTTACGGCCTCGTCCACGATTTTATTGGCACGGTCTTCCGCCACGCCCACCTTCGCTTCCGCGATACGCTTTCTGTAAAAAATTCCGACAATCATCCCCAGAAGGAGTCCGATCACAGCACAGATAATACTTATCGGTTCTATGAAAAACACCTCCTTATTCAATTTTCAAAGTACATTTATGATTTCACATAGCCATAAGCAGTGCATAATACACCTTTTTTATTTTATAGCTTTTTTGCATATGTGTCAAGACAGTTTTCGTCTTTTTGCCAATGCCCTCTCGTGAAAAAAGCCGAAAAACAAGGCTTTTTCCTTTTATTTCTTGCCAGAATTGCATGAAAATTCACAAATTTTGCGTATGCTTTGTTTCCATCCGCAGTATTTCAAATTCACCAAAGGCAGCGTTGGCAACGCTTTCTGTCAGCACTTCACCGCCATAAACGCGCGCCATTTCCTCTGCAAAGCCATTGGAAAGGTACACCTGCAGCAGTCTGGCATCAGCTTTTACCAGAACCTTCCGGCAGATGGTTCCTGCAAAAATTGTTTTGGTTTCCCTGCGCATTTTCGCCGCCGTCCAGTCTATAGAGAAAACTCGTCCACTGCCTTCACAGCTGCGGCAATTGGTGGTAGTCTGTTTCAACAGAGAAGGCTTCGTTTTCTTTCTGGTAACCTGCATCAATCCCAGTTCCGTCATGCCAACCACAACGGTTTTCACCCGGTCTTTTTCCACTGCCGCTTTCAATGTTTTGGTCAGAATATTCCGGCTTTCCTCCTGCACCATATCAATAAAGTCAATGATGATGATGCCGGACAAGTTCCGCAGACGCATCTGTTTTGCCGCTTCTTCTGCCGCTTCCAAATTGGTTTTCAGTATCATTTTTTCCAAATCGCCCCGACCTGCGGCTTTAGCGGAATTGACGTCAATGACCACACAAGCTTCTGTTTCCTCGATGACCAGATAACCGCCGCTTTTGAGCCATACTTTCTGGGACAGTGCCTTTTCCAATTTACTTTCCGCATAAAAAGAAGCAAACAGCGGTGTTTTTTCTTCATATAACTCTAACTTTGGCTGTCCTTCTCTAGAAAAATCTCCCGTTGCCGCCAGCAATTCATAAGTTTCTTTGTCATTGACTACAACGCTGTCTAAATCGGCGCTGTAAAAATCCCTAGCGGCTTTCAGTACAGGGATATTTTCCTGCCACAGCAGCGCAGGTGCTTTCCGGTATTCTGCCTGCTTCACACTCTGCCATTTCTGCAACAGGCTTTCCAGTTCCTTCTGAAATTCCTCTTTGCTTCGCCCTGCTCCATTGGTGCGGACAATCGCGCCGCAGTCAGAAGGCAGAAGTTCTTCCATGATTTCCTGCATTCTTCTGCGTTCTGCTTCATTGGTGATTTTTCTGGAAACACCGATTTCTCCGCCTTCATTGGGAAGGAGTGCCAGAAACTTTCCAGCAAAAGAAATATTTCTGGTGAGAACTGCGCCCTTTGTACCTACAGCATCTTTTTCCACCTGCACCACAAGAGTATCCCCGGCTTTGGGACGATTTTCTTTCTCTACCCCCGAAGCCGCTCTTGTGTTTCCGTAATAAAGGTAGCCATTCTTCCCTGTGCCGATATCCACAAAGGCTGCCTGCAAATTAGGCACCACCGTTTCCACTCTGCCTGCATAGACATTTCCCACCAGACTTTCCGTCTGCTTCCGTTCCACATAAAATTCCACTGGCTCCCCATTTTCCAGAAGTGCCAGCCGGAATAAATTGGTATCTATATCCATCAATACTCGTTTCATTGTGTTCATCCTTTCGCATTTTCCTTATCTATCATACAGGAAAATGCGGTCCATTGCACGCATATCTTTCTGTTATTCCAAGTCTTCTCCCCTAGCCGCGTATTCCGCCGTCACCTCTGCCGTGTAAGGCAAATCCACATATTCCATAGGGTCCAGCAAAATGCCGTCTTTCCACAGACTGTAATGGAGATGCGGTCCAGTGGAAAGTCCAGTATTTCCTGATTTTGCCACAGCCTGTCCCTGTCGTACCTTCTCCCCTTCTTTCACCAGTGTTTTCTGCAAATGGGCATACTGCACCCGAAAGCCGTCATTGGTTTCATATTCCAGCACCAGACCGTATGTATCCGACTCCCGTATCTTCGTGACGACACCGCTTTTCACCGCTGCCACCTCTGTTCCTTCTGCCATGGCGATATCCAGTCCGTTATGAAATTCTGTTTTCTCCAAAAGGGGATTTTCCCGTTCTCCGCAGGAAGACGTGATGATTCCCTCTGCCGGATTGCAAAAGTCTTCCGTTTTTGGCGCAAAAACCACCTGTGCCACCGGACTAGGGTCCTTCTGTTTCAGGACCGTATGCATCATCTTTCAACGCAGGCAGTGCCATATCTTTTTCCTGCAAAAATACAGTCAGTCGTTCTCCTGCCGCCTGAATTTTTTCCAAGGGCATTTCGTATGCAATGGTATCTTTCACCTGCTGGGTGAGATTTTCTGCCGTTTCCGAATGAAACAAAGATACCAGAAGCAATCCTCCTGTCAAAATTACGGTCACATACAGCCGAAACAAAAACAGTTCTTTGCTCTTTGGCGCATTTTTCGGCTTTACGGACATACTTCCCCCCATATATTGCCGCAGTTCTTCCCTGCGTTTTCTCCAATCTTTTTCCCTCATGCAAAATCCCCTCCCGTACCAAAATTATATGACCGAGAGGGGACAAATATGTCTTAGGTGTTATTTGATTTTTGTATTCTTACCTGTTTCGCCTTTTTTTGCTTCCGGTTCTACCCACAGAGGGAAACGGTCAATGAATGTAGCGCCTTCGCCCCGTTTGCTTTCCACCAAAATGGCGCCATCATGGCTGCTGACAATCCATTTCGCAATGGAAAGCCCCAAGCCAGTACCGGAAATCTCCTTATTTCTGGATTTATCTTCCCGGTAGAAACGGTCGAATATCTTGGACTGTTCTTCTTTGGCAATGCCCATGCCGTCATCCGCTACGGAAACATAAGCATATTTCTTATCTTTCCAGACTTTGATATGAATCTTCCCGCCGTCTGTGGTATATTTCAGGGCATTTTCCCCGTGAATCCACAAAAGCTGTTTGATGAGGTCGCTATCGCCATTAATTTCCACCTGTTCCGCTTCCTCATAAGTAATCTGGCGGTCTTTCTGGAGCAAATCCAGCTCTTTGACGATTTCCTGTGCCACATCATTCAGACACATACGCGCCCGTTTTGCATGCATGCGGTTCTGGTCGCTTTTTGCCAAAAACAGCAGGTTACTAATAAGCTCTTTCATATGCTCTGTTTCGCCCAGAATGGAATCAATAGATTCCTGCAATACATCCGGGTTGCTTTTTCCCCAGCGGTTGATAAGACTTGCGTAGCCCTGAATAACGGAAATAGGTGTCCGCAGTTCGTGAGAAGCGTCAGACACAAACTGATTCTGTCTGTGGAACGCCTTCTCTAGTCGGTCAATCATAGAGTTGAAGGTGATGGTCAGCTCCTTCATTTCGTCATCAGGACCATCTAAGTCAATACGCTGGGTCAAGTCCTCAATACTGATACGTTCTGCAGTTGTGCGAATCTGTTCCACTGGTTTCAGCACACGGCGGCTGATATAGCGGCCTGCAAGGAATGCGCAGAAAATACCGATAAAATCAGCAATGACCATTTTCCATAAAAAGGACTGGAGAAAATCCTGGTTGCCGTTAAGCTGTTTGAATGCCTGAATCTGATACTTGTCTCCATCCTTTTTGTATTGGGTGGACAAAAGCATAAATTTCTGTTCTCCGGGACCTTCCAGTATAAATTCCTGACGGTTCACACCCAGTTCTTTTAAAGAACGGATGTGATACTCTGTTTTTGACAATTCTTCTATGACTTCATCTTTATTCAAAAGTCCGCTTAACACCGAATTTTCCCCATTGTTTTCATTTATCAGCTGGGGAGGCTGTTTGATGAATGCCGGAATCTCGCCTACGTGGCTGTTAAATCCCTCATTTTCCGAATAACTAAATACGCTTACTTCCACGTATTTGTTATCCAGCAGATCTTTCAAGGATTCATTCGTAAGAGTTCCGCCGTTATCCAAAAACTGTTCAATGTTGACAATGGTGGTTTCCAGCTGTTTTCGCACGCTATTCTGCTCTAAGATCGTGGTATTCACAAAGAAAAATCCACTGAGCAGAAGCAAAGAAAAGGAAAATATCCCACCATAAATCAGCGTAATCCTTTTTGCAATGGCAAGATTTTGAAATCTGCCAAATAATGATTTCTTATTCGTCTTTGACATAGTACCCTACTCCTCGAATGGTATGAATATATTTTATGCCAAACGCCTCATCAATTTTAGAACGCAGATAACGGATGTATACATCCACCACATTGGTTTCTCCAATGTAGCTGTAACCCCATACCTCGTTGAGGATCTGCTCTCTGGAAAGGACAATATTCTTATTCTGTACCAAATACAACAAAAGTTCATATTCCTTCTTTGTCAGGTCAACCACGGTTCCATTGACAGTGACCATACGCTTGTCCGTGTCAATTTCCAGCCCCTGCACTTCCAGAATAACTTTCTTTGCACCGCCTGCATGGGCATGTTTGAAAGCCACACGCATACGCGCCAGCAGTTCTTCAATGGCAAAAGGCTTTGTCAGATAATCATCTGCGCCGCTGTCCAGCCCTGCTACTTTATCCATGGTTTCGTCTTTTGCAGTCAGCATGATAATGGGTACATTGGAGAATTTCCGCACTCTTCTGCAAATTTCAATACCTGTCAATCCCGGCAGCATCAAATCCAACAAAATCATGTCGTAATTTCCGTCTGTGACCATTTGCAGACCTTCTCTGCCGTCATGGCAGACCGTCACATCATATCCTTCATAACGCAGTTCCAGCTCCACAAAACGCGCCAGCTTGACCTCGTCTTCTATCAAAATAACTTTTTTCCGTTCCATAAGCGCCCTCCGTTCTAAACTATACCATTTACATTATACCAATAGAATTGTATTTTGTCTTAAAAAACTATTTTATATGCCCCTCCTTAAATAACCCTTGCATCCGCATTAAAATATCATTAAATTCCAATGATACAAAAAAACACGTTTCCCTTCCGGCAAAAGTCTGTTATAATAAAGTCAGAGAAAAGGGCGGCGGTAGATTCTACCGCCTTCTTTTGCGAACATGCAGCATCATAATCAAACAGGAGGTTTTTATCCCATGAAAAAAGCATTTGCCCTTCTGCTCTGTGCGGTACTGTCCCTTTCTATGCTCAGTGCCTGCGGTGGCAGCACACAAAATACCACAGAGGAAACTGCAGAAACAGAAATCCGACTGGATGCCTGCGGACTGGCATACACCATTCCCCAGAGCTGGACCACAGAAGAAAACGTCAATCTGATTCCCACGTCCTATGCGCAGCCGGAAGATAGTGTTTATGCCGTTGTCCGCTATGATTATGCACCAGATGAAAACATGGAAGCGCTCAATGACACCTCATCTACCGTACCCGTTGACGAATTGATGGCACCGCTGGTGGAATTTCTGGTGGTACGGGATGGACAGGAAACTGCCGATTCTGCTGTAGCGGAATTCAACAAATTCAATTCCAAGCAGGAACTGCCCAAACAGGATGGTTTCCGGTTCTATTTCCTGACTGACCCTTCCACAGGCATTGATCATCTTTCCAAAGATGCACAGGAAGTGTATAAAACGCTGGCTGAAGACCTGCCCACACTTTACAAAAGTGTAGAAACATTCCAGCCTGATGAAGCATCTGTTGCAGAACAGGCTTCCAAGCAGGGTGAACTGTTCGGCTTCATTTCCACTGACCTGGAAGGCAACGCCATCGACAGCAGCATCTTTGCAGACTATGACCTGACCGCAGTGAACTTCTTTGCTTCCTACAGCTATCCTGACATCAACGAACTGAAAGAACTGGAAAGCTACTATCAGACATTGCAGGCAGAATATCCCAATGTAAACTTTGTACAGGTGATCATTGATACCCCCGGCAACGAAGCAGAAGCCAAAATCCTGGCAGCTTACGAAGAAAACGGCGTAACATTCACAGGTATCATGCCCGATAAAGCCATGGCAAGCTGGATTGTGGATAATCTGAAAGGTCTGCCTACAACCATTTTCATCGACAAAGACGGTCGTATCCAGGGCGATCGCATCGAAGGCAAACAGACTGCTGACCAGTATCTGGAAGCCACAAAAGAAATGCTGGATAATCTTTAAAAAACTGTAAAAGTCTTTACTGAAAGAAAAACTGAAAGAAAAGAACAGCTGGAATCCATACAATACAAAGGATTTCAGCTGTTTTTATTTTCAAATAAAGACATCACTTTTTTTCATAATCAGGACCACCGGCTTAGCCGGTGGTTTGCTCTGCCCCTAGAAGGGGCTATTACCAGCTGCGCTTGCAAGCGCATTGAAAGTCCGCCAAGTGCTCTACTTTCTCAACTGCCGCCCTTGGCGGCTATTTTTATTTGTTCCCTTTTACTTTTTCACCCGTGAACGGGTCAATGTACTCACTTAAACTTATTTGATCTGCCATCCAATCTTCTTTTAATTGATTGTTGATATATTCCCGGTTCTTTTTTGTATTCTTTCCTACTGTATCAACATAATATCCTCTACACCAAAATGTTCTATTTCCATAT
>NZ_FRAH01000160.1 GCF_900142265.1 Anaerotignum lactatifermentans DSM 14214
TCCACTTAAAACTTCATATTTTCCTACATAGAGGCCTTTTTGTGCTGTCCGCACAATCTGGAGCAGTTCATTTTGTCAAATCAAGGCGCATGCCTTCCGTTTTTGTCGCCTCCGGAAGGATTTTCCCGTTTTTTCTGGACTTTTTCAGCCTTTGCGTGATATAGTATCATAGAAAAACTGGATAAAACCCACCTCTTGGGGAAAACTATCTTTGGAAAAGGGAGATTTTGCAATGGAACTGCACGCCATAGAATATGAAGGCATTCCAATTGAATACGAACTCATCCGCAAAGACGTGAAGTATATCAACCTGCGGGTAAATAAACATGGACAGGTAGTTGTGTCCGCCGCCAAACGGGTACCTTTTTCCGTCATTGAAGAATTTGTCCAGTCTAAAGCCCTCTGGATCATCAACCATCTGGCAGAAGTGGAAAAAATCCGCATGGCACAGCCCTCCGGCGCCATGTATGACGGCAAGACATTGTATTATCTGGGAGAACCCTATACCCTCCACATCGCCCAGGGACTGCGGCAGATTCAGCGTTCCGAAAATATCATTTATATGTCTACTTTCCAGACGGATTCCGTGGGACTGCGGTCTGAATATCTGGATTGGCTTCGGGAACAGGCAACTGGGACATTTGCGAAACTTCTGGACGAAATCCACCCCAAAGTAAAAGACTATGGCATCCCCTATCCCAAAATCCAGGTACGAAACATGCGGAGCATCTGGGGCAGCTGTACCGTGGAAACCCAAAGTATCCGCCTGAATCTCCAGCTGATGAAGGCAGACCCGGATTGTATCCGTCAGGTCATCTACCATGAATTGGCGCATTTCCGCTTTGCCGACCACAGCAGACGGTTCTATGCCCTGCTGACAGAGTGGATGCCCAACTGGAAGGAATGCAAAGAACGTCTGGAAACCATGTACAAAGATGGTGTGTAAAAATTCTGACTATTTTCCGAAAAAATATTGACAAAGTCATATATTCATGGTATATTATCAGATAAAGTTAATATTGACGCGGAGTAGAGCAGTCCGGTAGCTCGTCGGGCTCATAACCCGGAGGTCGCAGGTTCAAATCCTGTCTCCGCAATTCTAGGAAAAGCATCATGCAAAAGCATGGTGTTTTTTTATTTTAAGACTGCGACCGACGGGTTCCCG
>NZ_FRAH01000071.1 GCF_900142265.1 Anaerotignum lactatifermentans DSM 14214
AAGCGGAAACTGGAAAATGACGTGTTCGCGGCGGCGGGTATCGCACAGAAATATAACTGCGCCCTTACCCGGCTTGACTATCAGCAGGAAGCAGGCTTGATGAGCAGCGTCCCTCTGGGCGAGAACCTTGTCCCTATCCAGAGGGGCTTGACGACGAGCAGTACCGCAATCTTTATCCCCTTTATCACGCAGGAGCTTTTCCAGACCGGGGAAGCCCTTTACTACGGGCTGAACGCGCTTTCTAACAACATGATACTCTGCGACCGGAAGCAGCTCAAAAACCCGAACGGGCTTATCCTTGGGACGCCGGGAAGCGGGAAATCCTTTGCGGCAAAGCGGGAAATGACAAATGCGTTTCTCATTACGGACGACGATATTATCATCTGCGACCCGGAAGCCGAGTATTTTTCCCTTGTGCAGCGGCTCAACGGACAGGTGGTGCGGCTCTCCCCGGCGGGGAAAGGCATGGACGGCAAGCCACAGTATGTAAACCCTATGGATATAAACCTCAACTATTCCGAGGACGACAACCCCCTTGCCTTAAAAAGCGACTTTATCCTTTCCCTCTGCGAGCTTGTTATCGGCGGCAAGGAGGGCTTGCAGCCTGTCGATAAGACCGTCATTGACCGGGCTGTACGGAATGTGTACCGACCGTTTCTTGCCGACCCCGACCCGGCGAAAATGCCTGTCCTTGGCGACCTTTACAATGAACTTTTGAAGCAGCCGGAGCCGGAAGCGGCGCGGATTGCGGCGGCGTTGGAGCTTTACGTTTCCGGCAGTCTTAACGTGTTCAACCACAGGACGAACGTGGAGCTTTCCAACCGCCTTGTCTGCTTTGACATTAAGCAGCTTGGGAAACAGCTCAAAAAGTTAGGTATGCTCATTGTGCAAGACCAGGTATGGAACCGCGTGACGGTCAACCGGGCAGAGAAAAAAGCGACGCGCTACTACATGGACGAATTTCACTTGCTTTTGAAAGAAGAACAGACCGCCGCCTATTCCGTGGAGATTTGGAAGCGTTTCCGTAAGTGGGGCGGCATTCCGACCGCCATTACCCAGAACGTCAAAGACCTGCTTGCTTCCCGCGAAGTGGAGAATATCTTTGAGAACAGCGATTTTGTCCTCATGCTCAATCAGGCACAGGGCGACCGGGCTATCCTTGCAGGACAGTTAGGCATTTCCCCGCAGCAGATGAAGTATGTGACCCACACCGAAGCGGGCGAGGGGCTTATCTTCTACGGGAACGTGGTGCTGCCTTTTGTAGACCGCTTCCCGAAGGACACGGAGCTTTACAAGGTAATGACGACGAAGCCGGAGGAAGTGGGGGAAGCATGAACGGGCTGACGACAGACACCATTATCAACCGGGACGCGCTGTATGCCCTGCGGGAACTTCCCTCTGAAAGCGTCCATTGTGCCGTGACAAGCCCGCCCTACTACGCGCTGCGCGATTACGGGCTTACCATGCAGATAGGGCGCGAGGACACGCCGGAGGAATATATCCGGCGGTTGACCGTGATTTTCCGGGAGCTGCGGAGGGTGCTGCGCCCGGACGGGACGCTCTGGCTGAATATCGCAGACACTTACTGCGGCACTGGAAGCAAAGGCAGCTCTACCGACCCGAAAAACCCGAAAGGCAGGAACGGGCAAAGCGTATCAATCGCACGAAAAGCGGCGGGTATCAAGCAAAAAGATTTAATCGGTATCCCGTGGCTCTTAGCCTTTTCCCTGCGCTCGGACGGGTGGTATCTGCGGAGCGATATTATCTGGCAGAAAGAAAACCCCATGCCGGAAAGCTGCAAAGACCGCCCGACCCGCTGCTATGAACATATCTTCCTGCTGACGAAAGAAAAGAAATACTACTATGACGCGGCAGCCATAGCCGAACCCATTTCCCCGAAAACGGCGGCGCGGTACCGACTGGGGCGCAGCGCGAACAGCAAATACACCGAGGAAATACCCGGACAAGGCAAAGTGCAGGGTATCAACAGAGCGCGGAAAGGCGGCTACTATGACGACGCACTAATCCCCACCATGCGGAACAAACGTGATGTGTGGCTGATTAACACTGTCCCGTACAAGGGCGGGCATTTTGCCGCGTTTCCCCCGAAGTTAGCGGAAACCTGTATTTTGGCGGGCTGTCCGAGGGGTGGCATTGTGATAGACCCGTTTTTCGGAAGCGGCACCACAGGCAAGGCGGCAAAAGACCTTGACCGCCACTATATCGGCATTGAGATCAACATTGAGTATTGCGCTCTTGCAAGGGCGCGGATTGGAGGTGAATAATTTTAGTTATATCTGCTTTTTACGTGTCAATATGATATAATCTAAGTTAAGGAGGTGTTGATAAATGCCATTCGTTGATACCAAAGAGATCAACCTTCAATATTTGCAGGCGCTTATTGATAACAAGGTTTTTGAAAACAAAGAGTTAGAATATAAAGATTACTCATTCGCGGGCGGCAAAATGACAGATAAGAACAAAGAGAAGTTCATGAAAGAAATCGCTGCTTTTGCAAATACAAACGGTGGTATTATTGTTATAGGTATGCAGGAAGATGAAAATAGGCTACCCGTCAAATTAACAGGAGCTGGTTTTTCCTTAAATGAATTTGATAATTGGTTGTCCTCTTTCCGTCAACTTGTTTTATCACGTATTAGACCGCATTTACATGGTGTGGAATGTATCCCAGTTCAGATAAGTGATGATAACATTGCAATAGTGGTTTCCGTTCCTAAAAGCTATGCTCGTCCGCATAGTTTTTGGGATGGGAACAAAGATGAGTTCTTTATGCGCTATGCCAACGGAATTACCTACATGGACATTGACGACTTAAGAAAAGAATTTCTGTACGCAAATGGGTTGCAGGACAAAATCAGACAATTTCGTAAGGATAGAATTTCAATGATTTTGGCGAATGAATGTGTTGGCGATCTTGGAAATGACGCAAAAATTGTTTTTCACATTGTTCCAGAGTGGAGTTTTGAACTTGGAAACAGAATAAACCTTGAAGGACTACGCAATAACACATCATTTACACCGATTTCTGGAAGCGGCTGGTCATATCGTTATAATGCAGATGGGTATTGCATTTATTCCAGCGAACATAAGACAGGAGCTATAAATACATATACGCAAGTGTTCCACAGCGGAATAATTGAGGCGGTAGAAATTAGGCTGATTTCAAATTACAGATCAAAAGAAGTCTATAATTGGTTGGAAACGCAAGGAGCAATAATTAAGGCGTTAAATCAATATGGCAGTCTGTTAGAAAAATTAGGAGTTCCAAAGCCGTGGCACCTTTTCGGCACAATTCTTAATGGAAAAGGATATATTGCGTCTGCTGGTTGGGGAGATTCTTCACTACCCCTCGACAGGAATATTATCAATTCTTTAGACGGAATATGCACCGAGGAGATTCCACTTAACAGAGCATTGGAACCAGTGTTTGATTCCTTGTCAAACGCTTTTGGATTTAGTAAATCCGGTTGCTTTGAGTAAAAAAACATAAACATCAAAACGTCACTTTCGAGTGGCGTTTTTTTATGCCCAAAAGGAGGTGTTATATTTATCAAGAACCCAATAAAAGCCCGTGACAAAATCACGCAGAAAATGAGCCGTGACGGGCTGACCGAGCAAAACAAAGCCACGGGCGAAACCGAGCTTATCAGCAAGCGCATACAGGACGCGGATTTTCAGAAAACGCCGGAGCAGCAAGCCGCACAGGACGCGGCGCAGCTTCAAGGCGTATCTTCCCCGACCTCTCCTTTGCCCCATGCGCCGGAGCATATCGCAAAACAGCAGGACGCAGCCGCAGAGCGCGTCATGGAGCATATCGGCGCGGGACAGACCCGGAAAGCGTCAAAAAAAGCGGTTCGTCGGGCGCAGGAAGCAGCAACAGCAAAAACACAGTCGTCCCGTCTGCAATTTACCGACGAGGAACGGGCAACGCCGGAGCTGGAAAAGTACATCAAGCAATCGGATAAAGCCGCCGACCGTCTGGACGCGGCGCGGGCGGCACTTCCCAAAAAGAAAAAATCACGGTTGCAGTTTGAGGAACAGGAAACGCCGCCTAATTTTAAGGGCAAGCACAACCCCTTATCCCGTCCCGCGCAGGAAGCCGGGATTTTCGTCCATAACAAGATACATTCCGTGGAAAAGGACAATTCCGGCGTTGAGGGGGCGCATAAATCCGAGGAAGCCGCCGAGCGTATGGGAAAATACGGTGTCCGCAAGGTCAAAGAGGGCTACCACAGCCACAAGCTGAAACCTTACCGCAAGGCAGCACAAGCGGAAAAGGCAGCGGCAAAGGCAAACGCCAATTTTCACTATCACAAAGCCCTGTATGAGAACCCGCAGCTTAGTAGCAACCCTCTTTCCCGTTTCATGCAGAAACAGAAAATCAAGCGGGAGTATGCAAAAGCGGCGAAAAAAGGCGGTGCAGCCACCGCGAAAAAAGCGGCAGAAAGCACCCGCAAGGCAGCGAAGAAAACCGCCGAGGAAACAAGAAAAGCGGCGGCATTTGTGGCAAGGCACCCGGTAGGCGTACTGATTGTGATTGCCGCCCTGCTGCTGTTTATCATGGTTTTCGCAGGGCTGTCCTCTTGTTCCTCTATGTTTTCCGGCGCGGTAAATGGTGTCGTGGGAACTTCCTATACATCGGAGGACAGCGATCTTGTGGCGGTGGAAAACAACTATGTTGCTATGGAAAACGAGCTGCAAGCCGAAATTGACAACATCGAAAGCACCCACCCCGGCTATGATGAATACCGCTACCATTTGGACGCCATCGAGCATAACCCCCATGAGCTTGCGTCCTATTTGACCGCCCTTTTGCAGAGCTACACCCCGCAGAGCGCACAGGCAGAAATCCAGCGTATTTTTGATATGCAGTACACCTTGACGCTTACCGAGGAAATCCAGATACGCACCTACACCGACGAGGACGGGGACGAACACGAATACGAATACCGCATACTTCATGTGGAGCTGACGAACACCCCCATATCCTCACTTGCGCCGGAGCTGTTGAACGCAGAGCAGTTTGAAATGTTCCATGTCTACATGGAAACAAGCGGCAATAAGCCTTTAATTTTTGGCGGCGGCTCTCCCGATGGTAGCCCGTCCGAGGATTTAAGCGGCGTTCATTTTGTCAACGGCACTCGCCCCGGAAACACAGAGCTGGTAGACCTTGCAAAGCAGCAAGTCGGCAACGTGGGCGGCTATCCCTATTGGAGCTGGTACGGCTTTAACAGCCGCGTGGAGTGGTGCGCCTGTTTCGTGAGCTGGTGCTACAATCAAGCCGGAAAAAGCGAGCCGCGTTTTGCGGGCTGTCAGTCGCAGGGCGTTCCGTGGTTCCAGTCGCGGGGACAATGGGGCTCAAGGGATTATGAAAATATCGCCCCCGGCGACGCGATCTTTTTCGATTGGGATTTAGACGGGAGCGCAGACCATGTAGGCATTGTCATAGGCACCGACGGAAGCCGCGTTTATACCGTTGAGGGCAATTCCGGCGACGCCTGCAAAATCAAGAGCTATGCCCTTACCTATGAATGTATCAAAGGGTACGGGCTGATGAATTGGGACTAACCCACACAAGGAAAGGAGAATTTTTATTATGGCTATGAGTAAACTGGAACGTCTTGACCGGGAAATCCAAAAGACCCGCGAGAAGATCACCGAGCAGCAAAACAAGCTCAAAGAGCTGACCGCACAGAAAACCGAAGTGGAAAATCTGCAAATCGTCCAGATGGTACGCGCTATGAACCTGACCCCGCAGGAACTTACCGCTATGCTGTCCGGCGGCGGTATTCCCGGTATGGCTGCCGTTCCCGCAGACGATTTCAACGAGGAACAGGAGGAAGCCGCGTATGAAGAATAAAATTGTTCAGACATTGACCGCCCTTTGTGCCGCCCTTATGCTCATGGGCGGCTTTTCTGTTACCGCTTTTGCACAGACGCCGGAGAGAGACGCCACCAATGATACGGGCGTGATTGTGGAAGAAACCGAGGACACGCCGCCCCTTACCCCGGACGGAAACGCAACCCTTGTTGACGATTACGGCGGCAACAAGCAGCTTATTACCATTACTACGAAAAACGGCAACTATTTCTATATCATCATTGACCGGGACGACGAGGGCGAAAACACCGTCCATTTCCTCAATCAAGTAGACGAAGCCGACCTTATGGCACTGATGGAGGACGAGGACGGACAGACCGAAGAACCGCCCGCAGTCTGCACCTGTACGGAAAAATGCGAAGCCGGAGCCGTGAATACCGCTTGCCCTGTCTGCGCTGTCAATCTGAAAGACTGCACCGGCAAGGAAGCCGAGCCGGAAGAACCCGAACAGCCGCAGGAAGAAAAGCAAAACAACATGGGCGGTATTCTGCTGATCGTCCTTATCCTTGCCGGAGGTGGCGGCGCAGCGTTCTATTATTTCAAAGTCTTAAAGCCGAAAAAGGACGCGGCAAAGGGCAATGACAATCTGGACGAATACGATTTTGACGAGTACGACGAGGAAGCCGAGGACGAGCTGACCGACGATACCGCAGACGAGGAACAGGAGGACGATACTGTATGAGTGAAACGCTTGTAATTGCAGAAAAACCGAGCGTAGCGGCGACAATCGCCGCCGCGCTTGGCGCAACAGAGAAAAAAGACGGGTACATCAAGGGCAACGGCTATCTTGTTTCGTGGTGTGTCGGACATTTGGTACAGCTTACGGAAGCCGCCGCCTATGGCGAGCAGTACAAGAAATGGAGCTATGACAGTTTACCCATTCTGCCGCAGGAATGGCAATACACCGTTGCCGCCGACAAGGGAAAGCAATTCAAAATCCTAAAAGATCTCATGCACCGGGCCGACGTTTCCGAAGTCGTCAACGCTTGCGACGCAGGGCGCGAGGGCGAACTCATTTTCCGCTTTGTCTATGAAGTCGCCGGGTGTAAAAAGCCTATGCGTCGCCTTTGGATTTCCTCTATGGAAGAAAGCGCAATCAAGGCGGGCTTTGCTTCCCTCAAAGACGGGAAAGTGTATGACTCCCTGTATTCCTCTGCCCTTTGCAGGGCAAAAGCCGATTGGATTGTCGGTATCAATATGACCCGCCTGTTTTCCTGCCTGTATGGAAAGACGTTGAACGTGGGGCGCGTCCAGACCCCGACACTGAAAATGCTGGTTGATCGTGACGCAGCCATTACGACCTTTAGGAAAGAAAAATACTACCATGTGCGCCTGTCCCTGTCCGGCGTGGAAGCGGCAAGCGCGAAGATCCACGCCGCCGAGGACGCAGCCGCCTTGAAAGCAGCTTGTGAAGCGTCGCAGGCGGCTTGTGTTTCTATAATCCATGAAAAGAAAACCATAGCCCCGCCAAAGCTCTTTGACCTTACCAGCTTGCAGCGGGAAGCAAACCGCATTTATGGCTACACCGCAAAACAGACCCTTGACCTGGCACAAGCCCTGTATGAAAAGAAGCTGCTTACCTATCCGAGAACGGATAGCAGCTATCTTACCGACGACATGGGCGATACAGCGGCGGGGATTGCCACCCTGCTTGGCGGGACGCTTCCCTTTATGCAGGGTGCAGCCTTTACGCCGGAAATCTCCCGTCTGCTGGACAGCAAAAAAGTGTCCGACCACCACGCAATTATTCCCACAATGGAGCTTGAAAAAGCCGACCTTGCCGCGCTGCCGGAGAGTGAGCGCAATATCCTTGTCCTTGTAGGGGCGCGTCTTTTGATGGCTTGCGCCGAGCCGCATATCTTTGAAGCGGTTACGGCGGTTCTTTCCTGCGCCGGACAGGAGTTTACCGCAAAGGGAAAAACAGTGCTTGCCGCAGGGTGGAAAGACTTGGAACGCCGTTTTATGGCGACGTTAAAAAAGAAAACCGATACCGAGGACGACGAGGAAAACGCCCTTTCGCTGGACGTGCCGCCCTTTACCGAGGGACAGACCTTTGACAACCCACAAGCGGCGGTAACGGAGCATTTCACGACGCCGCCGAAGCCCCATAACGAAGCGTCGCTGCTCTCTGCTATGGAACGCGCCGGGAATGAGGAAACCGACCCGGACGCGGAACGCCGGGGGCTTGGAACACCCGCCACCCGCGCAGCTATTATTGAAAAGCTGGTAAAAGGCGGCTTTGTGGAGCGCAAAGGGAAACAGCTCATTCCTACCAAAAGCGGGACCGAGCTTGTTTGTGTTCTGCCGGACGTACTCACTTCCCCGAAGCTGACCGCCGATTGGGAAAACAATCTGACGCAGATTGCAAAGGGACAGGCGGACCCGGACAGCTTTATGACGGGGATAGCCGAAATGACACAGGGGCTTGTAAAGACCTATCCTTTTCTTTCCGACAAGGAAAAGGAGCGTTTCAAAGAGGAAAAGCCGGTGATCGGCAAATGCCCCCGTTGCGGCGCAAATGTCCATGAGAGCAAGAAAAACTACTACTGCTCAAATCGGGTCTGCGCCTTTACCATGTGGAAGAATGACCGTTTTTTTGAGGAACGCAAGGTAGCCTTTTCTCCAAAAATTGCCGCCGCCCTCTTAAAAGACGGGAAAGCAAAGGTTAAGAAGCTGTATTCCCCGAAAACAGGCAAAACCTATGACGGAACAATCCTGTTAGCCGATACGGGCGGGAAATACGTCAACTACCGAATTGCAATCCAGAGGGACAGAGAAGTTACGCAGCAAGCATAGGAAAGGGGTACCCCTTTCCTATGCTTGCTATTCATCTTTTCGTATTCTCCCACGATGAAAGCGCAGATTTGCCGAACACTTCCGCAGAAAAAGAAAAACGCCATAGAAACAATGCGTTTCCATAGCGTCCTTTTGCTTATTTTGCTTTGTGCTTACTCTTTTTCGACTTCCGTAATTTCCCTTGCTGTTGCGGTTACAATCCGTATGCCTTTATCGCTCATACCGTCCAGCAGCGCGTCAAGCTGCCGCCGATTGGTGGATTTCTCCGCGTCGCTGTTCGGGAAGAAAAATTGATCTACCGAAATATGATACCGGGTTACAAGGTCATAGAACACCTGTAAACTCGGTTGCTGTCCCTTGTTCTCTATATTCGCAAGGTATCGCGGGGATATATATAACTCGTCGCTTACCTTTTTTCGGCTCTCGCCGTATTCTTTTCTCGCGGCTTTTATGGCTGCCCCGAAAGCCTTAAAATCGTACAATGGTACAGGTCTTTTTGCCATTATTCATTCACCCTATTACATTCTACTGTTCACCTTTCCTTTTGAATATGTCTATACAATTCATAGTATTAGCTTAAATAATTCCTTATATTCAAGAGAAAAATCATAGGATGAATTGAAAAATAATAAGAAAAAATTAACAGCCGGGTAGTTAGTCCGGCTGTTAATGATTAGAGTATTCTTTTAGAATATCGAACTTCAAGTAGTTTTACTCCAATTTCAATTTCTTTGGAATTACCATCTAACTTAAATCCGTTTCTTTCATAAAATCTTTTTGCTCGAAGATTATCATTTAATACCCATATTGTAATTTCGGAAAAGCCTAAATCTTTTAGTCTGTTTATGCAAAATTGAAATCCTTTTTGGGTGACTTCGGTTCCCCAAAAGTCCGGGTGAAAATAAATTGAATATATCTCTCCAATATAATTGGGCATATTCTTCTCGTGTGATTTAGCTAATGACGCAATTCCTGCTGGACGATCATCGACTTTGAATAAATAATACTCCTCTAAAGGGTTTTCCAGTACATCTAAGAAAATCTTTGCTCGATTTTCTGGTGTAAAAGTTTTAATTATTTCATCTGGGATTATTCCTGTATATGCTTCTTGCCACGAGCAGGAATGAACATACCCCATATCAAACGCAAATTCTCTTGTTGCTCTAATAACTTGAAAATCCATAAAAATCTTTCATCTCCTCTTGACAATGTAGTACGATAATCGTATTATTATAGTACGATTATCGTACCATATAGAGAGGTGAATGTCAATGGATAAAGTTCAGGCTCTAAACGAGCTTTGGCATATAGTTGGTATGCGTATGAAAAGCGAAATGTGCAGTGGAAAATACCCGGCAATACTTAGTATCTCCATGATAGAATTAAGTATTTTGGAAACTGTCGAACGCTATCCAAATTGTATGATGAAAAAAGTTAGCGAACTATTGGGATTGCCTAAAAGCACATTAACAAGTGCGGCGAAAAGACTTGAAGCGAAAGGATATTTGCGGAGAAGTCAAAGCGATAGCGACAAACGCGCCTACAATTTAGAACTAACAGAATGGGGAGCACAAGCCCAGACGGAACATCGTGAAATTGAAAAGTCGATATTTGAAAACTTGTTACAGCAACTTAATACAGAAGAAACAAGTATTTTTCTCGAACTTTTCACAAAAGCAGTAAATTAGAGGGTAGAATATGGAGAATATCTGGTTGCTGTGTCCTATTTGCAAAAACAAGACACGAATAAAAGTACGAGGAGATACAGAACTTATAAACTTCCCCCTGTATTGCCCTAAATGTAAGCAAGAAACGCTAATCAATGTAAAACGACTGAATACAACAGTTATCAAAGAGCCAGACGCACAGACGCAGAGCCGATAACACGCAGATCAAAATGCGGTTATCGGCTCTTTGTTTTTGACAACTGCTTGCGCTGTACGATTGCTGGTTAAGCAGAGAATTAGGCCGCCGCTATTAGTATTGAGTGCGGTCGCAAACTAGAAGCGGAGGTTTTGAATAAGTCAATCAAAGCCGCCGTTTTCTTTTTCAAAAAACGAGAATACGGGGGGTGTGTTAAAGTCGCCCTTTTTTAAGGATACGGCGGTATCTGGGAGGTATCGCCGTGTCCATTTTTATTTGTAACAACCCACCAAACACTTTGCAGTCAAAAAAAGCCATTACCCGCCATCGGGAAACTCCGGCTATGAATATGAACTGTCAATACATCTAAATACTTTGTACATTTCCTTTGCGCTCGTCCGCGTCTTGCGGGCGGGCGCATTTTTCTGTTCTCAAAAGTTTTTTCAAAAACTTTGCTTTTCCATTTGGCACAGACACGGCACGTCCGTGGAAGGCAGCCGAAAGGGGATAAATAACCCGCCCCCGGGAACGAGAGGGGGTGAAAATATGGATTACCCTGCTCGGTTTGAGTGGCAGACAAGATGTGAGTTTAATGCGTACTGCAAACGCACATTACGCAACGAACTGATCGACGCCTGCCGGGAACGCAAAAGCCGCAAGCGGCACGAAGTGAGCTTTGCAGACCTTACCCCGCACGAAGAAAAGCAGCTATACACCGTTGACAAATATTTTGCCAACGAGGACGAAGAAGCCTTTTGCGCGGGCGGCTTGAAGATCACCGCTAAGCTGCTTGCCGAAGCTCTGCACACTCTACCGGACGAAAAACGTCAAGCCGTACTGCTGTACTACTTTTTCGACATGACAGATGTTGAGATTGCGGAGCTAATGAAAGTACCCCGCAGCACAGTACAGTACCGCCGGACAAGCTCTTTTGAACTGCTAAAACGATACTTGGAGGAACGCGCCGATGAATGGGACGAATTGTAACACCGACGAGCGCGGCTTATTACCCTACCCGGTCATTTTAGCCGCGACAAAGGGCGACCCGGAAGCCATGAACATTGTCATGCAGCACTACCAAAGCTACATAGCCCACCTGTCTATCCGAAAAATCCGCGACGAGCGCGGCAACACTTATTACGGCATAGACGAGGACTTACGGGAACGGCTGCAAGCAAAGCTCATGCGGGCTGTCCTATCCTTTAAGGCAGAAAAGTAACGCAAAGCGTCCCCTTTCCGCTTGGCGTAAATCTGCCCCATTTGCTCCTTGACAAAGAAAGCGGCGCAAAATAATGGCGACGCAGCATAGGGCAAGATCGGACACATTCTTCCTGTACCGAGCCGGACGGCGGGTGCGCCATGACCGCTTTTCCCCGTAGGGGAAAAGCAGAGCGAACAACACCGCGCCGCAAAGCAAGCGTGGCAGTTTGCGGGCGACGACCGTACAGGGAGGACAATGATACTCCCGCGTTGAACGCCCTCACAGCATTGCGCGGCGCACCCACAAGCATGGGACGGGGTGAAACTCCCGTGGAGCTGTTGCCAGCAGCCGCCCGATGAAAAGCCCATTTCCTTTTTATTCAGATCAAAGAAAGGGGAATTAAGTTTATGAGTAAATCAAACGAAATGCAATTCCCTTTTACATCAAAAAGTAAAGGGGTAACAATAACCGAAGATGAAGCAGCCGGATTTAATCGAAAAGAAGAAAATCGGGTTCCTATTCATCTAAAAATGACACTAACCATTAAGGAAGCTGCCGAATATAGCAATATCGGGATCAACAAAATTGACTCTATGCTGCGGCAGCCCAACTGTCCTTTCGTTTTGTATGTTGGGACGCGAAAACTCGTCAAACGCCGAGAATTTGAAGAATATATCCGCCGAGAAATTACAATCTAATTTTTTGCCGCTTATTGGTTGAGATTGTTCCGTATATGATTGAAAAAACAGAGTCTTTGTGCTATACTTTATAGTTGCGTTGGACTCTTTTTTGTTGAAGGGAGTCCGTACTGATGGGAAAAAACTTAAAAGGTAAAGAATGCGGCAAAGGCATTTATCAAAGAAAGGATGGTTTATACTCCGCAAGATTTTATGCAAAAGATGGCAAGCGCAAAGAAAAGTATTTCGATACGCTGCCAGAAGCGAAAAACTGGCTTGCTGACGCAAGGTACGAAGAACGACATAACTTGATCGTCACTTCCCCCGATATGACAGTTGACAAGTGGTTTAATTACTGGATTGAAAATATTGTTTGTGATCTTGCTCCGAATACCAAACGCAATTATCGAGAGCGGTACAAATGGAATATTCAGCCGGTGTTGGGAACCATGTGTATAGGCGATGTAAAGCCCATGCACTGTAAAGCTGTTCTCAATCGAATGGAAACCACCTACGCAGGCTCTACAATCCGGCAGACTTATATCACGATGGGAACCATGTTCAAATCGGCGGTTATGAATGACATCATCGGAAAGCACCCCATGAACGGTGTTCGTTACACAAAACCTGTTCGGGCGGTAGATGATATTAAATACTTAACCGTTGAGGAACAAGAAAAATTCCTCGAAGTGGCAAAACGTTCTCATAATTACAGGCAGTATGTGTTACTGCTTGAAACAGGATTAAGAACGGCTGAATTGATTGGTCTGACATGGGACGCTATAAATTGGAAGAAACACACCCTGACGATCAGCAAAAGTTTAGAGTACCGGCACAGTCAAGGCTATTGGCGAGCTGGTCCACCAAAAACGAAGAAAAGCTATCGCACAATTCCGCTTACGGATATGGCATACTCCGTTCTTAAAAGCTGTTACGATGAACGGAACAGCCGAAAGGAGTCTGATGTACTGTCACAGGTTTTGGAGTACACGGACAGCCGAACAGGAGAAAAGAAATGCCTTGTCATGCGTGATCTAGTGTTCGTAAACTGGCGAACCGGGGAACCGGCGAAAAACAGTTCCTATGATACCCATCTATACAAGTTGTGTGATGAAGCTGGTATCAAGCGTTTTTGTATGCACGCTCTGCGACATACCTACGCCACACGCGCAATCGAGCGCGGCGTACAGCCAAAGGTCTTGCAGCAGCTTTTAGGACACGCGAGTATCAAAACAACAATGGACAGATATGTTCATGTGACAGACGAATCTATGATAAAAGCCGTCCGCCAATTTGAACAAGCTACGCCAGCCTGATATGAAAAAAGGGCGTAAAAAGGGCGTAGACAAAATTTAGAGAAAGGCAGAAAGCCTTGTAAATCAAGGGTTTCTGGATAGGTATAAGATAAAATGAAATTAGGTATCGTAGGTCTGCCCAACGTGGGCAAAAGCACCTTATTCAACTCTATGACTCTGGGGAAAGCAGAAGCAGCAAACTATCCCTTCTGTACCATCGACCCCAACGTGGGCATCGTAACTGTGCCTGACGAAAGACTGACAAAACTGACAGAAATGTATAACTCCGCAAAAACCACACCTGCTGTCATCGAATTCGTTGACATTGCTGGTCTGGTGCGTGGTGCCAGCAAAGGCGAAGGTCTGGGCAACAAATTCCTGTCCCACATCCGTGAAGTAGACGCTATCGTACACGTGGTACGCTGCTTCGAAGATACCAACGTGGTACATGTGGACGGCTCCATCGACCCCATCCGCGACATCGAAACCATCAATCTGGAACTGGTATTCTCCGACTTGGAAATCCTGGAACGCCGTATTGCAAAAACAGGCAAAATGGTAAAAGCGGACAAGTCCCTCCAGAAAGAAGTGGATGTGCTCCAGAAATTAAAAGATGCACTGGAACAGGGCATTTCCGCTCGTGCGGTAGAATTTGACACACCGGAAGAAAAAGCTTTTGTGGACAGCCTGACACTGCTGACTGCAAAACCTGTGCTGTACGCTGCAAACGTAGCCGAAGACGATCTGGCTGACGACGGCGCAAGCAATGAATTTGTACAGCGTGTAAGAGAATACGCAGCCAAAGAAGGCAGCGAAGTATTCGTATTATGCGCAAAAATCGAAGAAGAAATCTCTGATCTGGACGAAGCAGACAAAAAAGAATTTCTGGCAGATCTGGGCGTAGACGGCAGTGGTCTGGATCGTCTGATTGCAGCCAGCTACAAACTGCTGGGGCTCATCAGCTACCTGACAGCAGGTCCGCAGGAAAGCCGTGCATGGACCATCACAAAAGGCACCAAAGCACCTCAGGCTGCTGGTAAAATCCATAGTGACTTCGAACGCGGCTTCATCCGCGCGGAAGTTGTGGCTTATGACGACCTGATGCGTCTGGGCTCTTACAATGCCGCAAAAGAACAGGGTCTGGTTCGCTCCGAAGGCAAAGAATATGTTGTCAAAGACGGCGACGTGGTTCTGTTCCGCTTCAATGTGTGATTTGATTTTTTAAAAGATTCAGAATATGAAAAAGGTATGTTTCTAAAAGCAGATTACCTTTAAGAAAAAAACATATCTGACAAAATCCTGTAAAAACAAAAAAGCTGAAATCCTTGTAGTGCAAAGATTTCAGCTTTTTATTTGGTTTATTTTCTTGTAGATTATAGCATTTTTTGCTAAAATACTCTCTATGGATTGTCGCAGGGGCTGCTTCCTCAGAAAACATAAGATTTTGCAACCGGAAAGCCGAAAGGCTTTCTTTTTTATTTGGCTTGTTTTCTTGTAGATTATAGCATTTTTGCTAAAGTACCCACTATGGATTGTCGCAGGGGCTGCTTCCTCGGAAAACATAAGATTTTGCAACCGGAAAGCCGAAAGGCTTTCTTTTTTATTTGGTTTGTTTTCTTGTAGAATACAGCATTTTTTGCTAAAATACTCTCTATGGATTGTCGCAGGGGCTGCTTCCTCAGAAAACATAAGATTTTGCAACCGGAAAGCCGAAAGGCTTTCTTTTTTATTTGGTTTGTTTTCTTGTAGAATACAGCATTTTTTGCTAAAATACTCTCTATGGATTGTCGCAGGGGCTGCTTCCTCAGAAAACATAAGATTTTGCAACCGGAAAGCCGAAAGGCTTTCTTTTTTATTTGGCTTGTTTTCTTGTAGATTATAGCATTTTTGCTAAAGTACCCCCTATGGATTGTCGCAGGGGCTGCTTCCTCGGAAAACATAAGATTTTGCAACCGGAAAGCCGAAAGGCTTTCTTTTTTATTTGGTTTGTTTTCTTGTAGAATACAGCATTTTTTGCTAAAATATCCCTATGGATTGCTGCTTGGCGGTTTGTCACTCTCTGCTTTAAGGGGGTGGTGCTATGTATGTTACATATACTGATTTATTTCAGTTTGGTATACTCATCGTAGCTATCATTTCCCTGTTTCTTCACAGGGATTAAATCAAAACCACCCGTTGAACGGGTGGTTTGATCAGACCCTATAAGGGTCTATCTCTTGTGGTAGCCCCCTAAAGGGGGCATTGAATAGTCTGGCAACCACACTTTTAACTCTGGCTGCCCCCTACTCGGGGGCACTTTTTATGCCTTATTTCACCGGCTCACCCGTGAACGGGTCTGTAAATTCCTTTAAACTTATTTGATCATTCATAATATCATCTTCCAGCTGATTTTTGATGTATTCTTTTATTGCCGTTTCATATCTGCCTACTGTATCTACAAAATATCCTCTACACCAAAAATGTCGATTTCCATACTTGTACTTT